>JAYEMX010000032.1:0-3533 GCA_034718535.1 Patescibacteria group bacterium
ACGAGCTTTTTGGTATATTTTAGCGTAGCTCACACTAAAAAGCGAAGTGAGAAATTTGGGTGAGCCACGAGCTGAGTGGCGAACTACATATACTCTTGTTATACGCCCTGAGCGAAACTGATAAAATAGTTGAGCGAAAAACGCAGTGGGGTCTGAGCGTAAGCGAAGAAGTAGTGAATACCGAACTTCTATTCTTCTTTAGGTTTTTGCTGAAAATTATAGGAAGCGTCTTTGATAGGACCTTCTCCAGTAAGAGTTTCAAGTAATTCAAACTTTTTTATGTCACCTGAAGGCATTTCATCGGTTTTGAAAAATAAAGTCCCGCCCTGCACACCAACATTGAATCCATCTACCCCGTCTTTTTTTACTGCTTCCGGAGCGCCTATAATTTGCAGAACATTTTGTTTTACTGGTTGTGTTTTAGTTTCTGTCATTTTATTTCTTGAATATTGTTTGAAGTATTATACCATTTTTTAAATATATACAAAATGTTAAAAACCTAAATCTAATAATTCGGTATTCACTATTGCGTATAACTAGGGTATATGCAATATGTTTGAGGTATAATAGCCTAAGTTAAGTTGTATATGCAATTAGTTGATAATTGGTTAATAAAATTTATTGTAACAATAGCTTAGAGGTTATGCAAATTCTTTTAAAAAAAACTGAAAATGAGATGATTTTGAGAAATTATAGTCAAAGAACTGTAAAAAGTTATCTTAGTTGTTTAAAAGACTATTTTGAATTTAAAAAAAGTGATGAAAATATTCTAGATATAAACAATATAAAACAATTTTTGATAAAAAAAATAAAAAAAGGTTATGCTCCTCAAACAGTTAACCAGAATCTTAATGCTATTAAGTTTTTTTATAGAGAGATTATAAAAAGTTCTTTAAGTATTAACTTAAAATTTGCTAAAAGAAATCGAAGGCTTCCTGTGGTGCTTTCCAGAGGTGAGCTTAAAAATATTATTGACGGTATTAAAAATAATAAACATAGATTAATGATTAGTCTTGCTTATGGGGCAGGTTTGAGAGTTAGTGAGTTAGTTAATCTGAAAATTAGAGATATTGATTTAAATGAACTCACAATTCATATAAAAATGGGTAAGGGAAGAAAAGATAGGTTGACTATTTTTTCTGAAAAACTAAAAAAAGATTTACAAATTAGGGTGGCTGGTAAAAATAATCAAAATTTTATCTTTGAAAGTGAAAGGGGTGGAAAATTAACCACTACAACAGCTCAAAAAGTTTTTAAAGATTCTTTAAAAAAAGCAAATATTAAAAAACCGGCGACATTTCATTCTTTACGCCATAGTTTTGCAACTCATTTACTGGAAAATGGAGTGGATATTAGATACGTACAGGAGTTATTGGGACATAAAAACATTGCTACAACACAGGTGTATACTAAGGTAACTAATCCTGCTTTAAAAAATATTAAAAGCCCTTTATGAAAATAGATATATTGACGATTTTTCCAAAAATGTTTAATGGGCCTTTTAACCAAAGTATGGTTAAAAAGGCTCAAGATAAAGATTTAGTTGAGATTAATATTCATAATCTAAGGAAATGGAGTAAAGATAAACATAAAACCGTTGATGATAAGCCTTTTGGAGGTGGAGCCGGAATGGTGATGAAGGTAGATGTGATTGATAGGGCTTTAAGGGAGTTATTTTCGGGTTCGAGTACGAACTCGAGTCCTCAAAGGTCCGGCCTTAAAGGATTACCTTCAAGAACGGACCTTAATCTCGGGTCTCCTGTTAAGGAGTCACCTTTAGCTTCAAAAACGGACCTTTCTACCGCTAAAGTGATATTTTTGACTCCGCAAGGTAAACCATATAAACAAAAAAAAGCTAAAGAATTATCTAGACTTAATCATATTATTTTTATTTGCGGTCACTATGAAGGCATTGATGAAAGAATAAGGGAAAAATTTGTAGATGAAGAAATTTCTATTGGTGATTATGTTTTAACCGGAGGAGAAATTCCGGTAATGGTGGTGGTGGACAGCTTGGTGCGCCTAATTCCCAGTGTTCTTGGAAATGATGAGTCTATAAATGATGAGTCTTTTTCTGAAGTTTCGGGTTCGAGTACGAACTCGAGCGCTTCCATTAAGGTTGAACCCTCCCTCGTTAACACTCGGGTAAATACCCCGCAGACGCGGGGTTTCCGGAAAGGGTTCAACCTTATAACCCCTTCAAGAACGGACTTTTCAACTAAAATTCGGAACCCCCTACTTCTGGAATATCCACAATATACAAGGCCGGCTGAATATAAAGGAATGAAAGTACCTAAAATATTATTATCCGGTCATCATAAAGAAATTAAAGAGTGGAGAAAAAAACAATCGATTAAAAGAACCAAAAAAGTTAGGCCGGATTTAGTTTAGTTGGGATTTTAAAATTTTTAAGGCTTGGTCTAAAGTTTTCATAGTATAACCAAATTCCTTTTTGAGTTTCTGATTACTAATTTTTAAATATTGTTGTCTGGGGCGAGGATCTTTTTTAAGATATTCTTTAAAACTACCTTTTTTAATATCTGCTTTAATATTAAAAACTTGAGCAATCTTTTTAGCTAATTCAAATGGTGAAATAGAGGTTGAACCAACTAGATGATAAATTCCATTAGGTTTTTTATTAGTAAATTCTTTTAAAACTTGGCAAATATCGTCGGTAAAAGTCGGAGTGATAATTTGGTCTGAAAACATAGGATAAAGACTGTTGGTTTTTAGTTTGTTAATAATATTTCTAATTAAATCCAGTTTAGTTGGAAATTTTGATCTAAAAGGAAAAGCAATGCGGGTAATAAGATGATTGGCCCCGGAATTAATGACTTCCTGCTCGGCTAAGTATTTTGTTTTACCATACCATTCGATCGGACTGGGAATATCATTCTCAGTGTATCCGTCAGCCGGAGGATTGGCTCCATCAAAAACAAAATCAGTTGAAATGTGAATTAAATAGTGACCATATTTTTTACAAGCTAAAGCGATATTTTTCGTACCTAAAACATTAACCTTATAAACTAGGCCATTTTTGTCTTCTTTTTGTTCATAGGCTTTTGACACATCAGTAAAGGCGGCTAAATGAATAACCGTAGTTGGTGGATATTTTGACAAAACTTGATTGACTTGATCTTGATCAGTAATATCTATTCCGGCAGTTAAATCTAAATTAATAAAGTTAAAGTTATCTTGGTAAAGTTCAGTGAAGCGAGAGCCAACCATGCCTGATAAGCCGGTACCGATTAAGTTTTGCTTATTTGTCATATTGCTGTTTATAGTATTCTTGGTAGTCTCCGGACTTAACTGTTTGCCACCAATCTTTATTTTCTTGATACCAATTAATGGTTTTAATTAAGTAGGTATCTAAATCATATTCAGGTTTATAGCCTAAGTCTTTAGAAGCCTTTGAATAATCAACCGCATATCTTCTGTCATGGCCTAATCTATCTTTAACAAACTCTATGGCTGATTCACTTTTGTTCATTAATTTAATGATTTTTTTAATTAGTTGTAAATTAGAAATATCG
>JAYEMX010000033.1:0-3419 GCA_034718535.1 Patescibacteria group bacterium
AAGTGGAAGGCGTGTCCTGGTTGTTCGGTGTCGTATAAGCCGTACTATGAAACTCAGGGTAATTCGGAAGAACAAAGTTGTGTAATGGCTGGGGTGGTGTATCTTCCGGGAGATGAAGTAAAGACAGCACTGGGTACTTTTAAGTGTGTAAGTGGCAAAATGGAAGAAATAGATGAAGAGAAGATAAGTGAATTAACTGAAGCCTTTTTAGCTTGTAAATCAGATCTAGATTCGCAAAATTGTATTGATAGGGTATTAAATGAAATAGATGGTTTTTCAATAGAAATTCAAGAAGCGCAAGAATTAGCTAACCAAGAGTATGAGTCTAAACAAAGAATGATTAGCGCCTTAGATACTTATCAAAAATACAGTGCCTGCGTTGCAACTGTAACTAATGCAAGTGATTGTAATATCTTATTGGATAATTATAAAAATCAGTTTGGTATCTTAAATGAAAGCGAGAGAATAACAGTTAATAACGAGATTGAAAATCAACAAATTATTGGCGAAATTTCAGATTTATATATAAATTGCAAGAATGGCAATGAAAAGGCTTGTGGTAAATATGATTCAAAATATGCTTTACAAGAGGAGAATTTACAAAATAGGATTACTGAAAGTATAGATTATATAGATGAACAAATGGCCGAAGCTGAAAGAATGCTGGCTGAACAAATAGCGGAAGCTGAAAGATTGTTGGCTGAACAAATGGCTGATAATAGTCAAAGTATTTATTTGTTTGGCTCTGATTATCAAGTAAGAAGTGAATGTTATAAATTAGGCGGAGGCGATAATTGTATTAATCCCAATAGATCTAGAAGTTATATTTATTCGCAATTAGATTCAGACAGACAAGCAAGTGCTGATTACAAGGAAGATTTAATAGATGAGGCAAGAAAGTTGGTAGTCACTGTTGTTGATAGTACTGTTGATAATATCATTGACAGTAAAATAAGCAGACTGGCTGAGATTGATAAAGAGTTGGAAATAACTCAATTTCGAGAACAGGCGAGTACTTTACGAGAACAGGCGAGTACTTTAAAAAATTGGAATACGGTTTTGCTGGATATTGAGAAAGCCAGTCAGTCAGAGGTGCAAAGTTTGTGCGCTAAGCACTTGAGTAATGACGAGTGTCTTCATTTTTTAACCTCCAGTGTTAACTTTACGGACAGTGTTATTCAAGCAATAGTAAACAAACACTATCCAAAGATGTATGGTAATCAGGGAAAACAGGCGGTAGTGGATCAGATGATTTATGAAGTTATGAAGATTGACCTTTTGTCTTTTAGTGATTTAAGTGAAAAAGAACAGGAAGTTTGGAATGAAATAGCTCCAACTTTAAGTAAGTTGGGTCAGGAGGAAAAATATAGAGCCATGTGGGAAACCGGACAAATGACTATTGGAGAGATAGAGGATGAGTTAGATGAAGCAATAAGACCTTCGGGTTATCAAACAGAAGAACATTATCAAGAGGAAGACTATGTAGATCCGGCTGATAGTTGGCTTAATAAACTTTTTTTAACTTGGAAGACCAAATTTTCGGGTGAATATAATCAAAATCAGGCGGAGGGGTTGCAAACATCCATACAATTAACAAATCCGCAAATGTATGAGGAGTATAGAAATCAATATGCTGATTCGCAAACCTATATTGATTGCGTTAATAGTCTTGGAACTTTAACGCCCGATGAATGTATTAGAAAAGAATTCGAAGCATTTTTTAAGACAGAGAAAGATTTTACAGATATAGGTGTTATTGAAGATCGTCAGGCCTATATATATAGTATATTAAGAGGTGAGATTAGTGCTATTGGGGGAAATGAAGCAACTAGTTGGAGTCAGATTAAGCTAGCAAAAGCCAGCGATGCAATAAGGGGTGCTTTTAGAGCTGTTTTTAAGCCGGATAAGCAGTTAATTATAAAAGAATCATTAGAGTCTCAAAGATATAATTGGCAAGCAGTGATAACAATAAATCAGAACAATTATGAAATCAGTGGTGGAGATCCGGATAAATTAGATGAGATTAATGAACAGCGGGCGAAAAATTCTGATTTATATCAGGAGTGGCATGATAAACCTCAAAATTATCGTAAAACTTTTGAGGATTTTCAATTAGAGCAATTAGTTGAGGCTAAAAAATTTAAAGAACAAGCTAATAGCGGTGATATTGTTAATGAGCAAATATCTAGTGCAATTGCGGATTTAGGTAGTAGTTGGCTAGAGAATGCGGCTTTAAGTGGAAATTTACATATAAGCGATTTTATTGGAGGATTGGAATCATTGAGGGGGCAATATATTGAAATAGATAATTCTGATCCTGACTATGAGAGGGAAATTTTTGATGAGGATGGTTTTAATGAAGAAGCATCTAAATTAATAACTCAAACTTTTGTTAATAATCTAAGTGAAGATCAAAAGAGCTATTTAATTGATGAAACTAAGAACTCTCAAGTATATAAAAATTACGATGGAGAAATAGAGGATTTTTGGGCAGATCAATTTAATTCTCGAATGTATGCTGAAGATAAAGGTTTGGATTTAATGTTAAGTGCTTTAGCCGGAGCAGGAAGAATAGATAAAGGAACAGCTGATAGTATGATTTTTGGAGGAATGTCTGTTTTAACCGGTGAGATTGATTATATTGCTATTGGAAATAGATTAAGAAATGCAAATGGTTTAGAAAAAGTAGCTTTATGGCTGAATAAACACACTACCGGGGCTTTTGGGAGGGGAACATTAGTTAAAGAAGAAGCCCATGAAATAATGAGAAATTCTGAAAATATTAAAGAATGGACTATTGGATTTGGACAATGGGCGAGAGGTGAAGTAATGGCGGGTGGGCAAATTTATGGAGAAATTTTGGTAGTGGCTATGCCGGGGTTAAGGATTTTCCAAGCAGGTAAAATTGCAGGTTCGGCAATAACATTGCAAACCGCTTTTCAGATTGGCGGCGAAGCTTTGGGAATGAAGATGACCGGTAGTAGCATGGCTCAAACGGCCGAAGTTTGCGGTACCGGGGATACTGCCGGATGTATTAGTTCTGCCGGGATGACACTGTTTTCCGCTTTATCTACAGGCATGGCTTCAGTTAACTTGAATAAAAGTTTAGGTAGTTTAGCAAAAGTCGCCAAAATTGCTCAGAGGGGTGCGCTTGAAGCCGGTGCTGATGTGGCTGCTAACAAAGTCGCGGTTAATCAAGCAGTTTTAGAATGTGAAAAAGCCATGGGAAATATGGTTCAAAGCCAGGGTATGAAAATTCTTGACAAAACAGTTAATGCTTTAGGTACAAGTGTTTTCGGGTATCAAGCATATCAGGCTTGTTCTCAACAAGGAATGAGTTCCGATTGTTTGGTTAATGGAGCCATGGCATTACTTTCATTTGCCAGACTTTCTATGCCGATGAAAGAAGTGAATTTTCA
>JAYEMX010000034.1:0-13586 GCA_034718535.1 Patescibacteria group bacterium
CTGTCAGTGACCCTGTCAGTGAGATGGCGGATTTGGTGACGGAGTGTAAGAAGATAAAGCATCCGTTTGATAAAGGGATTAAAGCTGTAAAGGGGTTGGATTATTAAGGTGAGTAAGTTTACAGGGATGATTTCTTCGAGCTTATTCAGGATAAACCCTAAAGGTGTGATTTTTGAGAAATAGAGTAGAATATTAAAATATGGTTGATAAAGAAGCAGGAATAATAAAAGAAACAGATACTTATAATGTTGGAGAAGTTTATGAGATTAAGGGGGAAAAGTATCTTTATTTTCCTTTATGGACTTCAAACGGTGAAGAAGAGATATTCAGGGGAAAGTGGTGGCCGACAAAGCAAGTAGAGTGGAGTGGACCTGATGGAGATAAAGAAAGGTTAAAAGAAAAACATGGAGATGAATTGAAATATGGGGAAATGGCTTGGAAAGAAGCAGAAGAAATGTTAATTAAAGTTTATGGAAAAAGTGATGAATTAATAGAAATGTTAAATGGAGTAGAAAAAGTACATGAGGAAGTTTATAAAATAGCTAGTAATTTACCTGAAAACAAAAGACCGGCATATCATAATATCGGTAGTTGGAAAGAGGCTGATGGTCATGGGGTTCAGGTGGCTTTGGGAATGGTGAGAGATTTATGTGGTCGAGAAAAAGGATTATCTTTAGAGTCAATGAAGTTGATATTGGAAGGTTTAGAGCTAGAAAAAGAATTGTTGAGTGATTATAGAGAGGATAATAATAAGTTAAGTCTTAAGCAAATGGAAATAGTAATTAAAAGCGCTTTTGCACATGATGAGGATTGGTTAGATATTGTAATGCCGGAAAATTTAAAAAAAAATTATGAAGATGGCAGTGATTGGGAAAAGAAAAGAATAAGACTGGGATTGATTTATGAAAAAGAAGAACCTGAAGATTTGGATAGGATAACTGATTTGGTTTGTTTAATGAGTTATGGAGAAGAAAATAAAGAAAGTGTAAAAAAGGGTTTTTTGAATTTAGTTAAAAAATGGGGGGTGGGGCAAGCGGGCTTATATTATTCGACTTTTAGAAAAATGGATTTGGCTCAAGTTTTAGATGGGGTTTATTTAAATGATGGTGAGGTGGGTTTAGGTTTTGATTTTACAGCTATACATCCAGATTATTTTGTTCCTTGGCCAGATATAAGCAAGTTAGAAGGCGATTTGAGAATAGTTAAAATTGAGCCTTCAGCTAGATTTTTAAGATTTGCTTTGAAAAAGATGACCGAAGAAGGATTTTTGGAATTTTATGGTCCCGACAAAGATTTGTTAAAAGAAGCCTTGAAAAACCTTGAGGAATATGTAGAGAAAATTGATAGTGATTATTTTAATAGACAATATTCATCGATGTGGGAAAAAAGAAAAGATGGGAGATGGGTAAGAGTAAAAAAGGTAGAAGATACTTGTAAACCATCAATTGTTGAAAGCCCGTAATATAGTCGTCTAGTTTTTAGATAAAGTATGATACAATGCTTTTTTTGATTACGTTTAATTTATGAAGAAGCCAATTTTTTCAAAGACAAAAATTGTGACCACTATTGGTCCCTCGAGTGATTCCAAAGAACAGATTATTAAAATGATTCAAGCAGGAGTGGATGTTTATCGATTTAATATGAAACATGGAGAGGTGAGTTGGTTGGAAGAAAAAATGAATTTGATAAGAAAGACCTGTAAAGAAATGGGGCACAGGGTGGCAATTTTAGTTGATTTACAAGGACAAGAAATACGGTCGGGATACTTAAAAAACGGGAAACTTGATATTAAAAAAGGTGAATTTGTCTGGTTTGTGAGTAATCAAGATTTGGTTTATAAATCTAAAGAAAAATTAATTGTAATTGATCGACCAGAAGCAATTAAAACATTTAAAAAAGGGCATAAAATTTTGATAGATGATGGAGTTTTGGAGTTTGAAGTAATAGACAAGAAAATGGTTAAGGGAGACCTTTTTGTTAAAGCAAAGGTAATTAACGGCGGAGTGTTGAAAAATCGAAAAGGAGTAAATTTACCGGGAATTTGTCCTGATATTCCGGTTTTAATTAAAAGAGATTTTGATTGTTTGAGTGTCAAAAATAAGAAAGATATTGATTATGTGGGCCAGTCGTTTGTGGCTAAAAAAGAACATGTACAAGAACTTAAAAAAGAACTTAAAAAAAGAGGAATTAAAGCCGGGGTTGTGGCTAAAATTGAGAGGCGAGAAGCAGTTGAGAATTTTGAAGAGATTTTAGCTGAATCTGATGCAATTATGGTAGCGAGAGGAGATTTGGGAGTGGAGATTGCTTTACATGAAGTGCCTTTTTGGCAAAAGCACATGATAAAAAGATGTCGAGAGGTAGGTAAACCGGTGATTACGGCAACTCAAATGCTTGAGAGTATGGTAGAGAATCCAATTCCAACGAGAGCAGAAATATCTGATGTGGCTAATGCAGTTTATGATGGTTCTGATGCGATTATGTTATCTGGGGAGAGTTCAATTGGTAAGTATCCGGTAAAAGCCGTGACTGTAATGAGTAAAGAAGCCAGGTTTATTGAAAGTAAGGTAAATTATCCTAAAGTTCAAACTATCACCGAAGAAATGGGACAAACAATGGCGGTGGTTATGGCGGGAAATGAATTAATTGAATGTAGTTATAAGGGTATATTTGATTTATCTGCAGTAGTAGTGTTATCTGAAACCGGGAAAACCGCAAGGTATTTATCCAAACTTAGACCTAGATTGCCAATAATCGGAATTACATCTAATGCGAAAGTTTGTGACAGAATGAAGATGTTATGGGGGGTAAAGCCATATTTGTTTGAGTATAAAAAGGAATCTGAAGTGTCTATAAGAAAAATTTTAGAGTTTTTAAAACAAGAGAAAGAAGTTATAAAAGGTGATAAGGTAGTGATGATTTATGGAGAACTTTGGGGTAAACCGGGATTGACAAGTGTGACAAGGATTCAGGCGGTGGTGTGAGGCTCTGTTGATTATTGGTAGAAGGGGTAAGACTTTGATATGATTGGTTTATGAATAATCTGCCCAATGACCCCATTTCATTAAAGTTTCGAGGGGCAAGTAAGAAGAAAAAGAAAACTAAGGTGAGTAGTTCATCTGGTTTATCAAAAGAAAGAGTAGAGGGTCGTCAAGAAGTAACACCAATAACTGAGTACACTAGAAAAGTTGATTTGGAACCCGAAGTGGAAAGTTGGCTTGAGAAGATTGAGAAAGAGGATTCGCAATTAAAACAAGCCATAGTAAATCCTGCAGATTCTACGAATGCAAAGGCGGGGCAGGTTGTTTTAGACAATATTCAACCAAGTAAGTTTAAGGTAGTTTTACCTTTGACTAAAGAGGAAGTAGAAAGGGGTTTGCATAGTAAAGTAATAGATAGTGTCAGGTGGTTGGCGGAGTGGTGTATTAAAACAATTAAGATGTTTCATGGTAAAGTGGCTTATAGAAAACACAGTGGTACAGTGACACAATAAAATAAATTATATGAATCCATTAACGCAAATAATTGATCAAGCAAAATATTTAGCAATAATAGCTTTAATATTGGGCGTGAGTTTGATGTTGATGGCGGGATTGGTTTATTTACTTATTCATTGGTGGAAGTTTAGGAACAGAGAGAAAAAGTCTCTTGATTTTGTATTAATGCAAATAGCCGTACCTAGGGATAATGAGGTTAAGATTGATGCGGCCGAGCAGATGTTTGCTTCGTTGTTTAGTGTTAAGAAAAAAGGTGGAATTTTTTCGTTTTTAAAACCTCAAGAGCACTTATCTTTTGAAATTGTGGCAAAAAAAGAAGATATTAGATTTTATGTATCAGTGTCGTCGAAATTAAAAGATTTGGTGGAAAAACAGATTCATGGAGCTTATCCGGGAGCGGATATTAAAGAAGTAGACGAGTATAGGGTGTTTGATGATGAGGGAAAAGTGGCTTTTGCGGCCTTGAAACAAAAGAGTGCTTCTTTTTATCCAATGCAGGTTTATAAAGATTTACCGGTGGATTCATTGAGTAGTTTAACCGCTTCTTTAGCTAAAATGAGTGACGGAGAAGGAGCGGTGGTTCAGGTGCTTTTATCACCGGCGGGTGATAAATGGCAAAAGGCGGGGAGGGCCTTTATTTCTAAAACTAAAAAATCAGAAGCCGATCCGGAAACGGCCAGTTATAAAATTGACCCAAAAACTTATGAAGAAATTGAGAATAAATGCTCAAAACCCGGATTTGAAACTACAGTGAGGGTGGTGGTATCAGCTAAAACCAAAGAAGCGGCAGAAGCTCATTTGTCTAATATTGTGGGAACTTTTTCTCAATTATCTTCTGATAATAATGGGTTTTCAAAAACTAAACTGAGACTGAAGAAATTATTTATGATTGATTTTATTTATCGATATCAGCCGGTGTTTGGTTCAAAAAATATTTTATCGGTTGAAGAAGTAGCCACTCTTTTTCATTTACCGAATAAAAGTATTGAGACTCCTCATATTTTTTGGCTTAGGGCCAAGAGAGCGCCAGCGCCAGCTTTGATTCCAAAAGAGGGTTTGTATTTGGGAAGAAGTATTTATAGAGGAATAACTCGAGAGGTTTATGTTAAAGATGACGATAGATTAAGACATACTTATATTATTGGGAAAACCGGAGTGGGAAAATCTGAACTGTTAATGGACTTGGTAATGCAAGATATTAAAGCGGGGAAGGGTGTTTGTTTTATTGACCCACATGATACAGTGGAAAGAATTTTAGAAATGATTCCACCCGAGAGAGCAGAAGACGTAATTTATTTTAATCCGGCGGATATGGACAGACCAATGGGTTTGAACATGCTTGAAGCTAAAACAGAGGAAGAAAAGCACTTTGTAGTGAATTCAATTATCGGTTTAATGTATAAGTTGTTTGATCCTCATAAGACCGGAATTATAGGTCCGAGATTTGAGCATGCAATCAGAAATGCTATGTTGACGGTGATGTATGAAGAGGGTAGTACTTTAGTAGAGGTGGTGAGGGTGTTGACTGATGCCAAGTATGTTCAAGAATTATTACCAAAAGTTAAAGATCCGATTATTAGAAGATATTGGACGGATCAAATTGCCCAAACTTCTGATTTTCATAAATCCGAGGTTTTGGATTATATTGTGAGTAAATTTGGCAGGTTTGTTACCAATAAAATGATGAGAAATATTATTGGTCAAAGTGAAAGTGCCTTTAATTTTAGAAAAGTAATGGATGAGGAGAAAATTTTATTGATTAATTTAGCTAAAGGAAAAATAGGGGAGGAGAATAGTAACTTTTTAGGATTAGTTTTAATACCAAAAATTTTAATGGGGGCAATGAGCAGGCAAGATATTCCAGAAAGTCAACGAAAGTCTTTTTATCTTTATGTTGATGAATTTCAAAATTTTGCCACGCCTGATTTTGCTCAAATCTTGAGTGAGGCGAGAAAATTTGGCTTGTCTTTAACGGTGGCAAATCAATTTATCGGTCAGATGGATGAAGAAGTAAAGAATGCAATTTTTGGAAATGTGGGTACTTTGATTTCGTTCAGAGTGGGGGTGACGGATTCTAATTATTTGCAACATGAATATAGTCCGACTTTTAATGAGACTGATTTGATTAATGTGGAGAGGTTTAATGCTTTTACAAAAACAATTGTTGATAATGAGCCGATGCCGGCTTTTAGTATGGATTTGACTAAAGACATGAGTAAAGTAAAGGCGATGAGAAGTAAGAAAATTTCCGAGATGGTGAGGCAGCTATCAAGATTAAAGTATGCCAGGGATAAAGGAGTGGTAGAGGCGGAGATTATTCAAAGGGCGAAGTTGTAAGGATTGAATTTGACTTTTAGTATTGTTGGTAGTATATTATTAATATGAAGACAACAATAACAATAACTCAACAATGGCAAGTTTATTTACCTGAAAAAGTAAGAGAGTTAATTGGTTTAACTAGTCCAGGGGTGGCGGATTTGGAAGTAAAAGGGGGTAGATTAATAATTAAGCCTAAAAAGAGTGCGGTGCTTAAGTTGGCGGGGAAGTATAAAAATTTATCTGCTAAGAAAAAGATAAATTTAGACAATATAAGAGATAGAATTGATTATTCAAGTTTATGAAAAAACTTTTTGTTGATAGTAATGTTTGGTTAAGATTTATTCTTGAAGATAATGAGCAAGCAGAAGAGTGTAAAAAGTTGATTGAACAAATAGAGTTTGGGAAGTACAGAGTTTATACTTCTAGCATAGTAATGCTTGAGGTTAATTTTGTGTTAAGTGCTATTTATAAGATTAAAATGGTTGGAGTGATTAAAGACCTAGAGGTGATTTTGAAGACTAGGAATTTAACTTTGATTGAAAAAACAGATTTTAAAAAAGCATTGAGATGGCACAAGAAATTTAAGATTAAGTTGGCAGATTGTTTGATTGGATCACAGATAGATAAAAATATGGTTTTAATAAGTTTTGATAAAGATTTTGATAAGTTGCCGGTGAAAGTGAAAACTCCAGGAGAGTTAGTAGATTAAAGTTCGCCAGAGACAAGAATGTGATCGAGGCGGAGATTATTTAAAGGGCGAAGTTGTAGTTAGGGTTAGTGGATTGATAACTAATTTGATAAAATACAAAAGTAGAGGCCGGTAGCTCAGCTGGTAGAGCGCCAAGCTTATACCTTGGTGGTCACAGGTTCAAGTCCTGTCCGGCCTACAATTTTATTGAAAGTTGTTTAAGGGTGGTGGGAAACTTGACAAGTGGAGATATCTCCAATATAATTGGAGATATGTTTAAGAAGAAAGCTAAAGATAAGGTATTGGATTTTATATTATGGAGACCGGCTGAGCAGTTTTATGAAAAAGAAATTGCAGAGAAAGTTGGAATATCAAAGTCAATGGTTAATCTAGTTATGGCTCAATTACTAAAAGAAGGTTGGGTGGAGATTGAAGAAAAAGGAAGATTAAATTTATTTAGAGCTGATTTAGGTTTAATTAAAGTTAGAAACTATAAAAAGAATTTGACTATTGATAAACTAGAGAAGTTAAGGAGATATTTAAAAAATAAGGCCGAGAAATTAATTTTATTTGGCAGTGCAGCTAAGGGAGAGGACTTAGTAGCAAGCGATCTTGATATATTGGTGGTTAGTAATCAAAAGTTAGATTTAAAAAAAATAAGACGGTTGTTGCCTAATAATAGATTAGGGCAAGTAATAATAAAAACAGCAGATGAATTCAGAGAATTGAGAAATAAAAATAAAGTTTTTTATCAGGCTATAATGAGGGGTGAAAATTTGATATGAATAAAAAAATTTATGAGCAAGCACTAAAAGACAGAAGATTAGTAAAGTTTCCCGAAGGAATAAAACTGGTTAATCAAGAATTAAAGGTGGCTAAAGCTGATTTAAAAACGGCGGGGCAATCACTTTTGAAGAAAGATTATAAATGGGCTACAGTTCAAGGGTATTATGCTATTTTCCATTCGGCCAGGGCTTTGATTTATTCAAGAAAAATTAAAGAAAAAACTCATTATCATTTAGCAGTGGCTATTAAGGTATTATTTGTGGATGAATATTTATTGTCCGAAGATCTATTAATGGAATTAAGGGAAGCAATGGGCTTAAGAGAAAAATCAGACTATGAATCAGAATATTCGGTTGAGGGGGCAAAATATGTTATATCGGTAGCTAAGGATTTTATTAAAGCTGCAGTAGAAATTTTGAATTAATTTAAAGTTCTTTGAGGGTGGCGGGGGTTTGAGGTTTTGGTTTAACGACGGCCAAGTATTTTTCAGTAGTGGAGAGTCTTTTATGTCCGACCAATTTGCTAATCAAAGTAAGAGGGGTGCCGGCTTGGAGTTGATGGGCGATAAAGGTATGTCTTAAGTCATTGACTTTGGCATTTTTAACATCAGCTAGCTTAAAGTATCTGCTAATAGCGGTTCTAATATTTCTAATTAAAAATTGACGACCGTTTTTAGTAACAAATATTTTTTTGGTTTTGGTTTTTGGTCTAATTTTTAAATAAGAAGTTAGAGCTTGTTGAGCGATTTTATTTAAAGGAACAACTCGTTGTCCGTGAGATTCATAGGCTTTAATATTGAGTTGATCGGTGTCGATATCGTTCAGGTCCAGATTGGCTAATTCGCCGATTCTAATTCCGGTTTGAAGTAAAGACTCTATTATGGCGTAGACCCGAATGTCATCTCGACAAACATCTCTTAAAGAGCGATATTCCATTTTGGTTAAGATTCTTGGTGGTTTGACTTCGTACTTGGGATGTTTAACGGATAGGCTGGGGTTTTGGCTGATAATTGACTTTTCCATTAAAAATTTACAAAAAGTTTTAACAGAATTTAATTTTCTTGAGATTGACTTGGCGGTGTAATTTTTATCAGCAAGATTATTTTTAAAACTTTCGATGTGATCGGAAGTTAGTTTGTCGGGAGTAGTAATTTTGTCTTTTTTAATAGATTGGATTAGTTGGTCAACATCTTTATTATATGCTAGGATGGTGGCAGTTGATCGACCTAATTTTTTAAGATAATCTACAAAATTTTTACGAGCAGTTTGAAGATCAATGTTAGTATTACTCATAAAGTATCTTATAATAACAATCAGGAGGATAGATGTCAACAGGTAAAAAACGACTCTTAGCTTATCTTTTTTTAGGTTTGAGCTTAATAATATCGATTAAGTTAATTAAAGACATTATTAAATTGTGGAATAGTGATGACAGGTTGTTGATGGCTGGAAAAGAGCTAGAAATATCAAAACAAGAGTTGGAAAATTTAAAGTTAAAACTTAATGAAACTGAGACTGATGAGTGGTGGGAAAAACAGGTGAGAAATACTTTAAAGATGGCAAGGGAAGGTGAAGAAGTGGTAATTGTACCTGAGGGTTTGATAGCTAGTTCTTCTACTTTGAGAATAGAGACTGAAGAGAAGGTTAAGGAAAAACCCAGTTATCAGAAGTGGTGGAAATTGTTTGTTTATTAATTATATATTGACCATTATTAGATTTGTAGCGAAATAACAATCACAGCACTTTTATATCTATTTGGCATTTTTAGTCGTTAGACCTTTACTTAAGTAGCTATGGCTACTATCGTAAATTTCTGCCTATAAAAATACTCAAATATATACAAAATTGATAATACTTTTTATTTCGCTACAAATCTAGTATATAATTAAATTATGGGGATACTTGATAGTTTAATTTTTAATCATGTTAAAAGAGGTGAGTTGATATTTAAAGATAGGCTTTTTAGTAAGAAAAATAAAAATTTAAAGTTTGAGCCGTTTATTACAATATCCAGGGAATCGGGAAGTGGAGGGAAATTGATTGCAAAAAAAGTGGCCAAGAAACTTAATTTTAAGTATTTTGATAAAAAGTTAATTAGATTGACGGCAAAGAAGGCTAAAAAAAGAAAGGCTTTGATTGCTACTTTAGATGAGAAGGAAAGAAATTTTGTAGAGGATTTAGTTCATTCTTTGCTTAGTCCGGATTATGTTTCCGGGCAGAGTTTTATTAAAAGTTTATTTGAAGTGGTGTTATCTGTGGCTAGAAAAGGCCATTGTGTGATTATTGGTAGGGGTGGTAATTTTATTACAAGTCAATATGGCGGTTTAAGCGTTAGAATTGTAGCCCCGTTTTTAATAAGAGCGGGTTATACAGCTCAATATGAAAAATATTCCTTATATGAAGCCAGAGAAAGAGTGAGAAAATTTGATAAAAGTAGAAAAGACTATATTAGACAATATTTTGGTAAGAATGCCGGTAATGCCAATTATTATGATTTGGTTATAAATACAACTAATTTAAGTATAGATCAGGCGGTGGATATTGTGGTTGAGGCTTTTAAAAAGAAATTTCCTGAGTGGAAGAAGAGTAAATTTTAAAATTTTTGGGTTTGTGAATTAGTAATAGTTTGGTAAAATAAGAGTGTTCTTTTAAATATAGCGGGTGGGAGGTAAGTATCTCGTGAGGCTCATAATCTCACTTAATCTAGGAGCGTTACCTAGGACCCGCTACAAAATAAAAATCCGCCGTAAGGCGGGTTTTTGATGTTGATTAGATTTTTTATGTCATTCGTCAATCGTTTTTACTTGACATCGATAGTTCAGCTTTTCCAGCGAAAGCTGACTACCTGCATTCTCGACATTTTTGCTCTCGTAGACTTGAGGTCCAAGCCAAAAATGTCTGCGAAGGCTGTCCGTAAAAAGATTGACTGCATGAGAGTAAATAAATCTGGTAAAATGGTTATATGGCAGGGTAGCTCAGTTGGCTAGAGCAGTGTCTTCATACGGCAAAGGTCGGGAGTTCAATTCTCCCCCCTGCTACTTTTTAATTTTTTAAAGGCAGAGAAGAAAGTTTGATTAATAGTTTTTGATTGTCTTTGAGTTGAGTTTTACACTTGGAGATTTTTTGACACTTGAGGCACTGATGGAAAAGGATAAATTTACCTGATTTTAGTTGACTGGAGATGGGTTTCATAAGACCAAGACAAGTAGATTTTCGGTCGCCGGGAATTTTTAGATCAACGTGCTTAGAATAAAGGCAGTTGGGGCAGTGGTTAGTATAGCCGGTTCCGGTAACCTTGTGACCACAATGCTCACAAGTAAAATCTTCTTTGATTTTAATAAAGTGTTTGGGCATAGATATATTTTAATAGGGGAGAATGAGATTGACAAATACTGAATTTCAGTTTATACTGAAATTCAGTATGATGAAATATATTAAGTCTTTTTCACAGGGTCAGATTACCATTCCCAAAGATTTTAGGGATGAACTTGGTTTGGGAACAGAGTTTTGGATGAAGTTAAAATTAATAAATCAAAAAATTGTGATTGAGCCGGTGGAGAAGAAGACTAGCAAGAAAGATTATGCTGACCTTTTGCTGGAAGTAGATGGAAGTTGGTTTGATATGGATGATTACAAAAAAATGAGAAGAGAGATGAGAAAGAGAAAAAATATATATGATTGGTAAGAGAGTGTTGGTGGACACTTCAGTAGTAATTGATTTTTTGAGAAGAAAAGATAAAGAGAATTCTTGGCTACATAAGTTAGCTAAGAAAAAGGTAAATCTTTGGATTTCAATTTTGACCCATACTGAGTTGTATTCGGGAACGAGTGTTTGGAAAAGTATAAAGGCTAAGCGGGATTTGGAAAAAACTTTATCTGGTTTAAAGCTGATTAATGTTAATGAGGGGATATCTATGCTGGCGGGAAGAATTAGATCAAAGTTGGGAGTTGAGTTGCCTGATGCGGTGATTGCGGCGACGGCGATTGAGAATAAATTGAGTTTAGCTACTTTGAATCAGAAACATTTTAAGGGAATTAGGGGTTTAAATTTGACAAAAGAAGCTTAGGTGATAGAATACTTGAAGTTAACAATTTAACCAAAGACTTTGACGGGATACGGTTGGGTTTCCCTGAGTCCCGATTGAATGCGGGACAAGTCAACAAAGCTAGAGAAATCATGTTTTGTTCGCAAACCAAGCGTTAAAAATGGCAGTCTGAAATCGCTCGCAAGAGTAGAGTCAGATAGAAAGATTCAAGTCGTGAGACTTGAGTGAATCAAGGTGGCAACGTCTTTATTAAAGGCCCTTGTAAGATCATTAATAGTGGTTTTACAAGGGCTTTTTTGTTAGCCTGAAGGGATGTAGTTCAATAAATATATAGAAAGAAAAATATGAACAAAATAAAACAGAAACCAATTGGAATAATCGGGGGAATGGGACCCGATGCTTCAGCGCGGCTTTATCAACTGATGATAAAGCTAGCTAGATTGGAATATACAATTAAAACCAATGAAGATTATCCCGAGATAGTACTGCAATCGATTCCAGTGCCAGAGTTTATTTCTGATACAAATATGGCTAGGCGGGCTTATTTAATGATTGAAGACAGGGTAAATAAATTAATTAATCAGAATTTAGGCTGTGTAGGAATTAGTTGTAATACAGCCCATATGTTTATGGACAAATTGAGAAAGAAATCTAAAGCTAAGTTTGTATCTATTTTAGAAGAAGTGCTGGAACAATGTATACAAAGAGGATATAAGAGAGTGGGGTTATTGGCTACACCGGCAACACATAAGTTGAAATTGTACGAGAAGGAGTTTGAAGAGTCGGGAATAAAGTTGGTTGTACCAAAGAAGAAAGAAATAAAAATGTTGGGAGAAATAGCAGAAAAGATAGTGGTAGGAGAGATTAATACTGCTGAAAAAAAATTAAAGAAGATAGCTGATGGATTGAAAAGTAAAGGATCGGAAGCGATTATTTTGGGTTGCACTGAGTTGCCGCTAGCTTTCCCCAAAAATTATCAGTTACCAGTATTGGATTCGGTAGAGATCCTAGCTAGAAGTTTATTAAAAAGGTATTATCAATAAAGGAGGATGTATGAAAAATAAAAAAAGAATATTTTCGGGAATCCGGGCGACCGGACGACTTCATTTGGGAAATTATCTAGGAGCGGTGAAGGGGATGCTTCAATTACAAGAAGATCCAAATTATGAGATGATTTTTTCTGTGGTAGATGTGCATGCGATGACTACTCCTTATGATAAAGAAACTTTAGTTAAAAAAACTTATGAGGTGGTTTTAGATTATTTAGCTTGCGGGCTTGATCCAAAACAAAGTATTTTACTGGTGCAGTCTAAAGTGGCGGATTTACATAGTGAGTTAATGTTTTATTTTTCTACAATGATGACTGTAGCTCGAATGCAACATTTGCCGACTTTTAAAGAAAAAGCAAAGCAATATCCTAAAAATGTAACCATGGCTTTATTGAATTATCCGGTATTAATGGTGGCTGACATATTGATCTATAAAGGGGAATTGGTGCCGGTGGGAATTGACCAAGAGCCTCATTTGGAAGTGGCTAGAGAGGTAGCCAGAAAGATGAATAGTTTGTATGAAATGGATTTTCCTGAACCAAAAAGATTTAAAACAAAAGGGGAGTATGTGCCGTCTTTGCTTGGTGAAGGGAAAATGAGTAAGAGTGTAGAAGGTTCATATATTAATTTGGTGGATGATTTGAAGACTATAAAGAAAAAGTTATCTGCAGCACCGACTGATAGCGGTAAAGGCAAGGAAGTGCCTTCTAGTGGAGGAGTGGCTAATTTGTTGCAGTTTGTGGAGTTGTTTCAAGGTAAGGGAAAAAGGGAAGAGTGTGAAAAACAATACACTTCAACCGGAATTCGATATGGTGATTTGAAGGCTGAATTATCTGAAGCGATTTATAAAGAATTAAAGCCAATTCAAAAAAAGAGAAAAGAATTAGAAGGTAAACCTGAGTATATTAATAAAGTTATTAAAGAGGGAGCAGAGAAGGCTAGGGAAATTGCCAGCCAAACTGTTTTAGAAGTTAAAGAAAAGATGGGATTGATATGAAATATTTAAGGTTCGGAACCTTAAATATTTGTCGGAGTGGACGGATTTGAACCGTCGACCTCGCCGTCCCGAACGACGCGCGCTACCAACTGCGCTACACTCCGCTTTTTGATTATTTTGATTATAGCAGGGAGAATTATAGTAGAAGGGAGGGTTAGGGATATGGGGATAGTTGTGTTAAAATTAGAGGATGATAGGGAAGAAAAAT
>JAYEMX010000035.1:0-3303 GCA_034718535.1 Patescibacteria group bacterium
GGAGTCACTATATATCTTTTTAGACTTCCAGCTACCCATTTATCCACTTTTTTTAGCACTCTCTCCATTGAAATGCAATCAATTTTTAAACCTAACACTGTCCTGATATATCGGTCTTTTTTAATCATTTACCTCAAGAAGAATGACTATTTTTTACCAAATCTTCTTTTAAATTTCTTTAATTATTATACTAAATTAAGTTAAAAATCACCATCACCAACAATTAAAACTTTGCTTATTTTATTGACCAAACAAATCCCGAAAAAAAATAGCTGTTTATAGCCAAACTTAGTTCATTATAACTCAATCAGCCAGTTTAATCTCGATATTGAGCACTTTTTATATTCAAATCCTACTCTGTTAACCATAACTTTTCACTGGCAAGTTCAACTACCCACCAGTTATACATGAAGGTTCGTAACCTTCATGTATAACTATATCAAAATAGCTAAGAGAACCCAAAGAAATAGCTTTAAATGAATCAAGAAAATAATTATCAATTTTCCCAGTAATCGACCAATAAAATCATCATTCTACTCAACTGCTTTTTCCCAACTATCCAACTATCACTCTATTATTATCACTGCTAAACCTGTTCCGATTTAATCGGAATTTTAAACCAACCATCTCGAGTTTTACTATTATCCAAGTTAACATGAACATGTTTTTTATCAACATACTCCCAAATTCCATGCTTACCACGAACTACCCCTACCCCGCTTTCTTTAACTCCGGTCCAGGGAGCTTCCAACGGAATAACACTAACGTCATTTATATAAACCGAGCCCGCTTCAAGTTCTTTTATTGCTTTTTTAGCTTTAACTTTTGATTTAGTAAATACGCTGGCAGTTAATCCATACTTACTTTGATTAGCAAGCTTAATTGCTTTTTCAAAATTATCAACTGTGCATACCGGCAAAACCGGACCAAATACTTCTTCCTGCATTACCAAATTTCTAGTGTTAACATTTATCATTAAAGTCGGCTCATGATAATTACCTTTGGTAAATTCCTCCTCGCGCATTCTTCTACCCCCAACAATAATTCTCCCTCCCTGAATCACTCCGCGAGTTATTTGCTTCTCTAATTTTTTTAATTGTTTTTCACTTACCAAAGGACCAACATTAACTTCTTTTTCCATTGGATCGCCCACCTTTAATTCTTCCATTTTCTTGGCTAGTTTTTCTGTAAATGCCTGAGCCACAGAACTAACCACAAAAACCCTTTTAATTGAATTACAAACTTGACCGCAATTATTAAATCTACCCCACAAAACCCCGTTTACAGCTAAATCTAAATCAGCATCTCTGCAAATAATAGCTGGTGAACTTCCACCCATTTCTAAAGAATACTTGATAAATCTTTTAGAACATTTTTCGGCAATATCTCTTCCTACCTCTGTAGAACCGGTAAAACTAACCATATCAATATTGCTATTAACCAGCATTGATCCGACTTGAGCCCGACCATGAATAATCTGAAATACTTCCTTTGGAACTCCCGCCCGCCAAATCAATTTGGCCAATTTATTACTTATCAACGGTACATTTTCCGAAGGTTTTAAAATTACACAATTACCAGCCATTAAAGCCGGCACTACTGATAATAAAACTTCATCCACCGGAAAATTCCAAGGTTTTATTACCGCCACCACTCCAACTGGATCATACCGTATCACACTACAAACCTTTATATTCTTTTTTATCAAATAATTAACTGCATCTTGAGTCTTTAATTTATTTATCTTTCTTAACTCTGACTTAGATATCTTGGTTTCAATTACCTCATCCCTCAAAACCTTAACTCCTTCTTTGGCAAAATACTTAACTAAACTTTCATCAAAAGCTACTTCATCAATTGCTTCGCTAATTGGTTTTCCCATCTCCAAAGTAATTAATTTACCCAGTTTATTTCTATTAGTTTTAAGCAATCCTGCCAGTTTTATAAAAATCTTTTGTTTTTTGACCAATGGTACCTCTTTCCAGTCTAAAAAGGCTTTTTGAGCCCTATCCACTACTTCCTCAATCTTAGCTTTAGTAATAATATTTACCGATCCCAACTCTTTACCATTGCTCGGATTAATCGATTTTAATTTCGCCATTTGCCTATTTTAGCATTTTTTCACCCGTTTGTCTTGAGTAAAACCGATAAAGTTTGTTTTGCCGCCTTTTCCCAACTAAACTTTTTCACCTGTTTATAGCCCTTTTCTCTTAAACCCTGTCTTAATTCCCTGCTTTTTAATCCCAATTCAATCGCCTTGCTTAGCTCATTAACATTTTCAGGGTCAATCAACAAACCAGCCTTTCCCACTACCTCAGGTAAAGCCCCTCTGTCAGAAGTAATTACCGGTACTCCCATTTGCATTGCTTCTAAAACCGGCAATCCAAATCCTTCCATTAAACTCGGCCAAACAAATAAAGTCGCCTCTTTATAAACCATCGCTAAATCTTCATCAGCCACTCTACCAATAAACTTTACCCTATCCTCTACCCCATATTTTTTCGGCGCTTCATAAATCTCATCCGTCATCCACCCCTCTTTCCCTGCAATTATTAAGTTCATCACAGTCTTTTGCGTTGGGTCCGTTCTGTGATTAAGGTCCGTTCTTGAAGGTACTCCTTTAAGGCCGGACCTTTGAGGACTCGAGTTTGTACTCAAACCCGAGAACAGTAAACTAAACGCCTTTATCAACCTAACCAAGTTTTTTCTCGGCTGAATTGTCCCCACAAACAAAATATAGTTTTCAGGTAACCCATACTTATATCTAACCTGCCTCTTGTGTTTAAGGTTCGTTAAACCTTCCTTCATAAACCTCTCCCCCACCCCCTCATAAATAACCTTAATCTTTTTTTCATCCGCCCCCAACCTATCCACCAACTGACTTTTTGTCCATTTAGACACAGCAATTATCTTATCCGCCCTCCTCACCGCATATTCCGTTGACTTATTCAAATACCACTTTTTTCTCCAATCATAATATTCCGGCAAATACTCATATTCCAATCCATGAATGGTTACTACTGTTTTTAATTTTGGCCACCTGACTATCGGTAAAGTGTGTGCCGGTATCCACAAAACATCAACCGGTCTCATTAAACCCTCCAAAGCCAACCCACCCTGCGTCCACAACCTCTTCCACCCTATCTCAACCACCTCAACATTCCTACATGAAGGTTCGTAACCTTCATGTGAACCCCTCACATACAACCTGAATTCATGCTTTTTCGCCTCCGGTAAATCCAAGATTGTCTTAATCAACTCATGCGAATAATTCTCGGTTCCGGTTTTATCTTTTAAAAAAGC
>JAYEMX010000036.1:0-3246 GCA_034718535.1 Patescibacteria group bacterium
GGAGCAAAAACAGAATGATTATTTTAAGTCGATTTTTGGAGTGTTTAATATTTTTGGAGTAAAGATAGATACAATGGCTAATTTTAAGGTTAAGAATGGGGAGTATAAGTTGAGTTATGATATGGATAAAGCTAACCTGAAACAGATTGAGTTTAAGGGAATGAAGTTTTGGGTGTTTCCAAAACACTATGAATTGTTAAGACATTTTTTGACTAACAGGAAGGATAAGAAAAAGTATGCGGGCAGATATTTGGTGAATAATACTAAGAGTGTTGAGCTTTTGTTGGATTTTTTAAAGAGAAAAGGGATGGTGAACTTGATAGAAAAGGTGAGCCGGTGGTATGAGATTTGAGTTCCTGTACTGACAGGGAAATAAGAGAGAAGATTTAATGCTTTTAAGGTTGCAGAGACAGCTGAAAAATAGAGACGACTTTTGACTTTTTCAGAGAGATAGAGTATTATGCGTGATAAATATGACTGAAAATATTAAAACTTTAGACCCAGAGGAGATTGAAGCTTTAAGGAAAAGTCTTAAGCCTCATATTTCAATAGCTGCTTATAGAAGAAATCCAGAAAGAAAAATGCCTGTGGGAAGTGGTGAAGGTGAGCGATTAAGTTTAACAGCACTACTTGCGCTTAAAACAGGGGAACCTGTTGTAAGAAAAGGCAAAAAAGTAACGATAATAAGAAAATAAAGATCTTGAACTTTGAGTGGTTAGGTTGGGTGGTTATTGGTAGAATGAAAGAATGTTGGTTAGATCCAGATTTGAGAAGATTGATGAAATAAAAGATTTGTTTTCAGAAGATTTTTTAGTGGTGGGGGTAGGGGTGACGGCATTTCCAAGATCGGGTTTATCTTATTTATTGCCAAATTACAAAATTTTATCGTTGTTGGAGACGGGAGATTTAAAAGCGATTAGGAAGAAGTGTGAAGTGGTGAGTGTGGAAAAAGATTTGAAGGGTAAGTTTCCCGAGAAATATAATACAAGTGAAATTTTAAAAATTAAAGAAGTGCGAGATTTTTTACAAGGTAGCGTACCTTGTAAATTGTTTTTGTATAAGGCGAGTATGATGACGGATAGGATTGTGGGGGGAACGGACCTTGATCTTATTAAATTGTTAAGCACACCGGGATATATTAGAAAAGTATTTGAAAATAAAAAAGAGTTTAGGGTGGATGCTAAAAAGGCGGGGGTGAAAATACCGAAAGGCGAGACGGTTTGGATTGATGATTTGAGTGAAAAAAAATGGGGAGAGTTTAGACAGGAATTAGGTGAACAGTTGGTGTTTCAGTTGACTGATTATACGATTGGTGGGGGATTGGGAACTTTTTTTATTGATACAAAAGAAGATTTAAAAAAATTTAAAGAATTTGTGGAAAGGCGAAGAGTGATTAGGGCGAAGGAGGGCAAAGTAATTGAATGGGTTAATATAACCGAGAGGATTAAAGGCAGGCAGGCGAGTATTGCCGGATGTGCTACTTTTTACGGAACGGTGGCGGGAGTGCTTCAAAATCAAATTATGGATCAGCCGGAATTGGCGGCTTTGACGGGAAGGTCGGGAGTATGGCTGGGACAAGATTGGCATGTTCGATTTAGTGAAAAAGCTCAATTGGTGGCGGAAGAACAAGTTAAAAAATGGGGTAATTATATTTACAAAAAAGGATACAAGGGAATTTTTGGGTTGGATTTAATGGTGACAGATGATGATGAAGTGATTGTGATTGAGTGTAATTCGAGGTATACGGGGGCGTTTCCGGTGTTGACGATGGCACAGTTGGCTAACAAGGAAATGCCGATTGATGTGTGGCATTTGTTGGAGTGGTTAGGGGTGGAATATGAGATGAATATTGATGAGGTGCAAAAAGTTTATCGACAACCAAAGCAGGGGGCGTTTGTGGTGATGCATAATTTGGAGAGGAAGTTTGTGACACCGACGAAAAAGGTGAAGGCGGGGGTTTATCGGGTTATTTCTAATCCATCATTGTTTTACAAGACCGATAGTTCAACTTTTCCTGCGAAAGTTGACTATCTGCATTCTCAATCTACTGGCTCTGAAAAATCAGAGACCAAGCCCAGCAGATTTGCGAAGGCTCTTTTAAAACAAAATGGACAAGAAATAAAAATCGAATATGTTCGCCCTGGGTTTTCGTTGCTTGATATTAAGAGCGAGGATGAGTTTGTGTTGTGTGATCGAGTGCCGACCGAGGAGATGGTATTAAAGCCGGCAGAGAGAATGGGGAGGTTGATTTTTAAGAGGCGGATTGTGACTGATGAAGGGGAGTTGTTGGATTGGACTCGGGGGGTGGTGAAGGCGATTTATGATAAATTTGAGTTAGCGGTGGTGGATGGGGATGATCTTTTAAATATTAAAAATTGATTTGAGGATTTTTTGGGCGGTGTTTTGGGGAACTCCTTTGTTAGGCCAGTCGTGAAGGCGGAGGCCGGGGTCGGAGTTGACTTCGATGATAGTGGCTTTAAGGTTCCGAACTAGCCCGACGTTCGTCGGGTCGGCTAAAGCCTGAAGTTCGGAACCTTTTGACTTTATAATCATGTCGATACCGCAGATTTGGAGATTGATGGTGCGGGAGACTTTTTCGGCTAGTTTGATTATGGAGGGATGGATGGTTTTAGAGTCGATAGCTTTAACAGAACCACCGGTGGAAAAGTTGGGAATTGGATAGAGTGTAATAGTTTTTCCTTGAGGTGGGATAGACTTCAAGGATAAACCCTGAAGTTTTAGATTGAGGGTGAGGCGAGGCCAGTTACGCATGCGGTTTAGCATACGTCGTCCGAGTTTTTGATTTACTTTAAAACGATGTTGGTTTTCTATTTGAATAAGTTGTTTGATAGTGAATTTACCATTACCAGTGATGGTTGGTGGAGTTCTTTTGGCAATACCGATTACTTTATAATTTAAACATAAAAAGCGGTAGTCATCGCCTTGGTGATAGGTTTCGATAATAGCGGTGGAGAAGTGAGATAAAACTTGATTGATAGCTTGTTGGCCGGTGGTTTGATTTTGGATGTTTAGGAAAATTTGTTGACCTTTTTCACCAGTCAAAGGTTTGATAACCTGAGGGAAAGGGATTTTAATATCTTGATAGTTTTGAGGTGAGCTGATGGTGGCGTGGCGAGGGGTGGGAATGTTTGCGAGGGCGAGGGTTTGGAGGGTAAGGGATTTGTTTTTTGAGATTTTTAAGGCTTTTTTTGAGGTGTTGATATTAAAACTTTTTTGAGTGATAAG
>JAYEMX010000037.1:0-3241 GCA_034718535.1 Patescibacteria group bacterium
AATTTCAACAAGGAGACTCCTTCCAGCCTGCCTGCGCAGGCAGGCTTCGCTGTCCCGACTCGGCATTCTGCCGGGTCTCCTGTTAAGGAGTCACCTTTAACTTCACGGAAAGGGTTAAACCTTACGGAGTTTGGAAAGCTTAAGTGGCATTATCATCCGACGGATAAAAGTAGACCTCCATATGTAATGTTAGTACCTTTGCAAGAGATTATTTCCGAGGCGGTTGATGTGGGTGTGGCTAGTAAAAAAGTGCAAGGAATATATGAAGATATGATAATTAAATTGGGAAATGAATTTGATATTTTGATGAAAGTTAAAATAAATGAGGTGGAAAAAGTTGCAGGGGAGCGGGTGGCCGAGGCTTTGAGAAAAGTAAGAATTGGGGACATAGTTATTCAGCCGGGTTATGATGGGGAGTTTGGGGTGGTGAAGATTTGGTCTTCTGACGTTGACACGGTTAAAAAAAAAGTAAATATAGTTGATCAAAAAACTTTATTTTGATTGTGTTAAACTAAAAATGAAATGAGGTGATTATTAATGGCAACAAAAAAAGTGGCTACACAAGTAGCTTTTGGATTACCGGTTAATACGGCCAGTGCTTTATGTTATGTATTTGGTTGGGTGTCCGGTTTAGTATTTTTACTTTCTGAAAAGAAAAATGCTAAAGTTAGATTTCATGCTATGCAATCTTTGATGTTTTTTGCCGGCTTAACAATAATAAGTTTTGTTCCGGTAATTGGTTGGTTATTATCTCCTTTTGTGATGATAGTTGGCTTTATTTTTTGGATAATGAGTGTTTATAAAGCTTATAATGGTGAAGATTTTAAGTTACCAATAGTAGCTAAATTTGCAAAACAACAACTGAAAAAGATGAAGTAGGATCTATGAAGTTAGTGGTTGGATTGGGAAATCCAGGAGAAAAATATAAAAATACCCGGCATAATGCGGGGTTTTGGGTAGTGGATGAATTGGCAGGTAATAATGAATGGAAAAAGAGTAAGAGTTACGATGGCCTAACTTTTTCGGGTTCGAGTACAAACTCGAGTCCTCAAAGGTCTGGCCTTAAAGGAGTACCTTCAAGAACGGACCTTAATCGTAGAACGGACCTTAATGGGATTCGTAAATCTGAAGAGTTATTGATTATAAAACCACAATTGTTTATGAATAAAAGCGGAGTGGTTGTGAAAGCGGTTTTTAAAAAACATTCAAATAAATTTAAGGTTACGAACCTTAAAAATATGTGGGTGGTGCATGATGATTTGGATATTAAGTTGGGGAAATTTAAGATAAGTTTTGGCAAGGGTCCAAAAACACATAATGGATTGAAAAGTATTTATGAACAGATTGGAACTAAAGATTTTTGGCATGTGAGGGTGGGGATAGATGATGGAGGGTTTCGAGAGAGTGGGGAAGGGTATGTGCTTTCTTCTTGGCGACTGGAAGAGAGGAAAATTATTAATCAGGTGGTTGAAAAAGTAGTGAAGGAGTTAAAAAATGTACTCGCTTGATAGGTTATTACATCATTTTCATATTTTTCGACCAAGAAGAAAACCAACGGGATTTGAGGCTTTAGTGGTTAATTATACTATCAGTCAGGTAGCGACCGGTATGCTGGGAATATTTGGAGTATTGTTTATTTATGAATTAGGTCATGACTTGATGAGTGGATTAATTTTAGTCTTAGGTTTTTTCGGGTTACAAAGATTGGCGGTAGGTTTAATGATTCCTTTGGCGGCAAAAGGAATTACCAAAATCGGCTATAGATGGATGATGTTGGTCGGATTAGTATCTTTAGCGATAAAAGCTTTTTTATTAATGCAAGTTACGGTGAATAATTTATGGTTGTTGATGGTGATTTTAATTTTGGGGGCTATGGCAATTGCCGGTTATTATCTTGGATATCATGGGATATTTTTAGATGATAATGACGATGATAAAATCGGTGAGCAAATGGGATTAATAACAATGGCGGGTAGGATGGCTTTGATAATTTCACCGATATTAGCAGGTTGGTTAATTGATAATTATGGATTTAGCATAATGTTTGGAGTGGCAATGAGTTTACTTATAGTTTCTTTGGGCCCTTTATTTTTAATGCCTCATCATAAACACAATGATCAAGAGTTTGATTTTAAGAAAGCGATTAAATTAACAAAAAGAAGTCGATTTTCCAAATCAGTATTTTGGTGGCATTTTGAAAATGCAATTCAAGCTTTTTATTGGCCGATTTTTCTGTTTTTAATTTTGGGATCACATATAAAGTTTGGGATAATTGCCAGCTTGGTAATGATAATTAATAGTGTAGCGGTTTATAGTTCCGGTAAAATTTATGATAAACGACCGCTGAAGCGAGGTTATTTAATGGCAACCGGATTGGTTTCGATCAGTTATGTATTACGATTTTTATCGTTGAATTTGGCGTGTGTAGTTGGAGCTGATAGCTTGAATAGGTTGGTTAGTCCTTTTTGGTGGATGAAAATTCGACGTAAAGCTTTAATAGCCGGTGAAAAAGTGGGAGCAATGGTATTTGCGGCGGCTTGGGAATGGTTGGTAACAGCAGGTTATTTAGGGGGGTTATTAATAGGATTTGTAATTTTGAAATTAAGCGATGGTCAGTGGTTATGGTTGGCAGTGCCGGCTATAGTGGGAGTAGTAATGGGAGCAAAACATGTCGAGAATTAAAAAGAAACCCAAGGCAATAAGCGAGGTGTTAAAGAAATATAAGATTGATGATAGAAATAAATATATTTCAAGAGAGTTTCAGGATTATGGCTATAGATTGGCCGAGGATATGGGTGATGTAAAGCATGCATCTTTATATATTAAATTGGCGAAAGATTATTCTCGGGCGCATTTGGAGCAAGCAAAGAATTTTGTAAAAGATGCCAATAATGTTAGAAGTAAACCTAAGTTGTTTATGTGGAAGTTAAAGAAGATTAGGGATGATATACTAAAAGTATGATTTGGCAATGGATTGGTTTTATATTTGGGGGAGGATTAGGTTGGAGTTTGGTATTTTTTGATGTGATTGCTTATACTTATATTCTTCATCCGGAAACGCAATTATCTTTATATATTCGGCATCAAATTAAATCTAAACAATTTAAGCAAGCTTATGAATCAATTAAGAGAAGGCGGAGTGAGTTTAATAAATTAACCACCAGAAGTGTGCTTTTTCAGATAGTTTGGGTGGTATTGGCGGTGTTTGGATTGACTTCGGTGAATGGGTTATTTGGTAAAG
>JAYEMX010000038.1:0-13244 GCA_034718535.1 Patescibacteria group bacterium
CACTAGCAATCATTCTGGGCTCACCAATTCTTGAAAAAAGATATTGTTTATATTCTGCAAAAATCTCACTGCCATTCCCTAGTCCCGCAATTAACGCTTTTTCACCTTTAAATACTTCATACATTACATCTTGTTCAGCGGGTGACAACCTTCTGCCAGTAAGCCCAGATAAAGTTTTTCCATGAACTACTCGATACAAAAGTGGCAAGCCCACTTCTGACAAAGAAAGAGAGTCAAAAGCTACTCCTAATAAACCTCGAGTTTGGATATTGACAGACGAAACTCTATTTGATTCAATGTACATATCTTGCATACTATATCACATCTTATAATATTTAAAAATTGAAAGTACAGTTTTTTTATTATCAATAAGATTACTAATCAATTAAATAATTTATGTCAACCATTGTTATCGCCCTTGGAGGCAACGCCATTAAATCCGCTAAGGAAGAAGGTACTAATCAACAGCAATTTAACAATGTTAATCAAACCACAAAACACTTAGCTAAATTAATAGAGCAGGGTCATAACTTAATTATCACTCATGGCAATGGACCCCAAGTAGGTAATTTACTTCTGCAACACGATATAGCCAAACAAAAAGTACCCGCTTTACCCATGGATGTTTGTGGTGCTCAAAGTCAAGGTCAGATTGGTTACATGATGCAACAGACTCTTGACAACCACCTAAAAGCCTTAAATATTAAAAGAATTGTTGTCACTATCGTTACCCAAGTTGAGGTTGATCCTAAAGACCAAGCTTTCAAAAACCCAACTAAACCAGTCGGACCTTTTTATACTCAAGAACAAGCTAAAAAAATTCAAGTTAATAATCCTGAATATGTTATTAAACAAGATGCCGGTAGAGGCTATCGACGATTAGTACCTTCACCTTTGCCCATTAACAATCTGGAAATAGAAGCTGTCAAAACTTTAATCAAAGCCTGTCATATTGTTGTCTGTTCTGGTGGTGGAGGAGTTCCAGTCATCAAGAAAAATCAGGGTTATCATGGGGTTGAGGCAGTGATTGATAAAGATCATGCTGGTGAGTTATTAGCTGAACTAGTTAAGGCTGATATTTTTATCATCCTAACTGACGTTGAAAAAGTATCATTACACTATAATCAACCCAATCAAACCAACTTAGATTCTATTACTGTTACTGAAGCTGAAAAATACCTAAAACAAGGTCACTTTGCTACTGGCAGTATGAAACCCAAGGTCACTGCTGCTATTAACTTCATCAAGTCCGGTGGTAAACAGGCTATTATTACCCACCCTTTTAAAGTTTTGGAAGCCTTAGATAAAAAAACTGGCACAATTATCACTAAATAATTTTTCAAGGAGACTTTATGTCCAAGATTGAAGCTTTAATTAAACAACTAAAAATCAAGAATACCAAAAAATATGGCCATGATTTTTTACAAACATGGGATAAATCAAAGCAAGAACTAGAAGCTACTATTCTAACTGCAGAAATTCTCTATGCTTTCTGGAAACAAAATATTTCACCTCGTGTTTTTGACTCTGGTTTAGCAGTCTCTTGGTTTAGAGATAAATCAACTCGGACTAGATTTTCATTTAAATCTGCAGCAGACCTGTTAGGTCTAAGTGTGCAGGACCTAGACGAACAAAAATCCCAGATTTCTCATGGAGAAACCACCCGAGAAACTGCGAACATGATTTCTTTTATGACAGAAGTTATTGGTATTAGAGATGATAAATATCTCGATGAGGGACATAAATTTCAGAAGCAAGTCAGTCATGCTTTAACAGAGGGATATAATGACAAAATTTTAACTCAAAGACCAGGTTTAATAAATCTTCAATGTGACCGCGACCACCCCACTCAAAGCATGGCTGATATCACTCATCTTAAAACCTACTTTAAAGGTTTAGAAAACCTAAAAGGTAAAAAAATTGCCATAACTTGGGCTTATTCTCCTAGTTATGGAAAGCCTATGTCCGTTGCCCAAGGCACAATTGGTTTATTGACCCGATTTGGTATGCATGTTAACTTGGCTTACCCCAAAGGCTACCACCTAATCCCCGAGCTTGAAAAACAAGCAGCTAAATTTGCCAAAAAATCAGATGGATCATTTGAAGTGTCTAACTCAATGGAACAAGCCTTTAAAGATGCTGATATTGTCTATCCCAAGTCTTGGGCTTCATATCAAGCAATGGAAAGACGAGCTGATCTTTATCGTAAAAATGACCAGTCTGGTATTGAAGTTCTTGAAAAAGATGAACTAAAGGAAAATGCTCAATATAAAGATTGGGAATGCACTGAAGCTAAGATGAAGCTTACCAAAAAAGGCCAAGGTCTTTACATGCATTGTTTACCAGCTGATGTAACAGGTCAAAGTTGCAAACAGGGCGAGGTAACTTCATCTGTATTTGACAAACATCGTATTCAAACTTTTAGAGAGGCTGGTTATAAACCTCTTATTATTACTGCTATGATGTTTTTAACCAAATATCATCAACATAATCCAGCCCAAATTTTAGAAAAACTTTACAAGGCTAATAAACCAATTCGGGTCTAAAAATTACTTATTAGTAGGTTATAGAGACGGTCCTAACAAAACCTTACAAACAATGCTTGAGAGTTTTATTTATTTATGATAAATATATAAAATACCTATATTAAAGGAGTTTCAAAATGTCCGTTATTAAAGTAAACCACAAAGGTAAGATGCTTTTTGAAACTAGTGTGGGTAAACATACTATTAAAATTGATGTACCCGAATCAATGGCAGGTAAGAATAGAGGGCCAACCCCTCCTCAATTTTTTATTATTTCTCTAGCTTCTTGCATCGCCGCTTTTATTGCTAACTATTGTAAAAATGCCAAAATCAATACCAAAGATTTAAGTGTCAGTCTTTCTTTTGAAAAATTTTCTAATCCAACAAGTTTAGGCAATCTAAAAGCAGTTGTTAAAATTCCAAATGGAGATTTTGAAAAAAATAAAAAAGCTATTTTAAGAGTGGCTAATCTCTGTCCCGTTCATAAATCTATTGAAAAATTTAAAGGTATAGATATTGAAATTAAAAAATAAAATAAATGATTAAACAAACACCTTTAGCCAAAGTTCATAGAAAACTTGGAGCTAGAATGGTAGATTTTGGTGGCTGGGATATGCCAGTTTTCTACACTAATGTTATAGAGGAACACAAAATCACTCGTAAAAAAGCAGGTCTTTTTGATATTTGTCACATGGGAGAAATTAAAATCACTGGCCCAAAAAGTAAAGAATTAGTTCAAATGGTAGTAACAAAAAACATTGAAAAAATGCCTATAGGTAAAATATATTTAGCGGTAATGTGTAATCAAAAAGGTGGCATTATTGATGACTTAACAATTTATAAAATTGCTGAAAATGATTATTTATTTGTTACAAATGCAGGCACAAAAAATAAAGATTATGCCCACATTTTAAAAACAAAAAAGAAGCTAGGCTTAACTAACACTCAAGTAAAAGTTAAAGACATTAGTAAACAGACCGCTAAACTAGACATTCAAGGTCCAAAATCAAAATTAATTTTAAAACAATTAACAAAAGTAAATCTTGACTCTCTTAAATTCTATACTTTTAAACAAGGAAAGCTTTTAAACACTGATGCAATTATTTCTAGAAGTGGCTATACTGGTGAACTTGGATACGAGCTTTATTTTGAGGCTAAATCAGCAAAAAAAATATGGAATAACTTTTTAAAGGCAGGGGAGAAATATGGAATTCAACCAATAGGTTTAGGTGCAAGAGATACTTTACGCTTAGAATGTGGAATGAATCTTTACGGCCATGAAATAAATGAAAAAATTAATCCATTAATTGCTCGTTATCGATGGGTTGTAGATTTTGACAAAAATTTTGTCGGTAAAAAAGCTTTATCAAAAATAAAGGAAAAAGGCTTATCAAAACAATTAGTTGGTTTTGAAATGATTGGAGCTGGAATTGCTCGTCATAATTACTCAATAATAAAAAACAATAATAAAATAGGTTATGTTACTTCCGGTACCTACTCACCAACTCTAGGTAAGCCTATTGGATTAGGTTATGTGTCCAAAAAATTCCAAAAACCGGGAACAGAAATAGAAATAGAAATTAGAAATAATAAGACTAAAGCAAAAATTATAAAATTACCATTTTACAAAAGGAGATAAAATATGAGCAAACCTAATCCCAAAGAACTTTTTTACACAAAAGAACATGAATGGGTCAAAATTAACCAAGATACCGCCATCCTCGGCGTGACTGACCACGCACAAGAACTATTAACTGACCTTGTTTTTGTTGAACTACCAAAAATTGGACAAGAAATTAAACAAGACAAAAGTTTTGCCATAGTTGAATCTGTTAAATCAGTTTCTGATGTTTACGCGCCAATAAGCGGTAAAATTATTGAAATCAACCAAGCTTTAAATGATGAGCCGGGTTTAATCAACCAGGATGCTTTTAATAAAGGTTGGATTGCAAAAATTAAAATAAGTAATAAAAAAGAATTAGATAAGCTAATGAATTCAAAAAAATACACAGAATATTGTAAAAAAGAAGAACACTAAACCCTAAAAGGAGACATTTTATGGATTTTGTACCAGCTAGTAAAAAAGAAGAAAAAGAAATGCTCAAAACAATTGGTATTTCTTCACTTAACAGCTTATTTAAAGACGTCCCCAAAGAATTTCTCTTAAAAAAAGATTTAAAAATTCCCAAAGGTTTATCAGAATTAGAATTAAGCAAAAAAGTTTCTTCAATCGCAGCTAAAAACAAAATTTATGAAACTAGTTTTCGAGGAGCTGGAGCCTACCGACACTTTATTCCTAGTGTTGTCCACCATTTAACTATGAGAAGTGAATTTTACACTGCTTATACTCCTTATCAAGCAGAGAGAAGTCAAGGAATGCTTCAATCAATCTATGAATTCCAAACCATGATTTGTAGATTAACTGGAATGGATTTAGCTAATGCATCAATGTATGACGGAGCATCTGCTTTAGCTGAAGCCGCTTTAATGGCAACAAGAATAAGTGATCGTAAAGAAATTTTACTTAGCGAAACTGTTCACCCTGATTATCAAAAAACAGTTGGAACTTATTGTCATGCTAATAGTGTAAAAATTAATAAACTCCCAAGTAAAAACGGAATTATTGAATTAAAAGATCTAAAAAAATTAGTTACCGATAAAACAGGTGGTGTCTTAATTCAAAATCCAAACTTCTTTGGTTCTTTTGAAAAAATAAAAGAAATTGCAAAAATTGTCCATGACAAAGGAGCAATTTTAGTTGTTTCTGTAATCGAACCAACATCTTTAGCCCTACTTAAAGCTCCGGGGAAACTAGGAGCAGATATAGTTGTTGGAGATGGTCAAAGTTTTGGAATACCTGTTTCTTTCGGTGGTCCCTACGTCGGTTTTATGGCTACTAAGACAAAATATATTCGACGAATACCGGGAAGACTTGTAGGTATGACTGAAGACACTAAGGGTAGAAGAGCTTTTGTTTTAACCCTACAAGCAAGAGAACAACACATCAGAAGAGAAAAAGCCACTAGTAATATTTGCACTAATAGTGCTTTATGCGCCTTAGCAGTATTGATTTATTTAGCCACAATGGGAGATAAATTAAAAGAAGTAGCTAAATTATCCATGTCCAAAGCTCATTATTTAGCTAAAAACTTAAATAAAGTTTCTGAAATCTCTCTATTTAATAAAAAACCTTTTTATAATGAATTTATAATTAAAGTTAAAAATAGCAAAAGTGTTTTAAGTAAATTAAAGAAAAACAATATTGAAGGTGGGGTAGACCTGGGTAAATATTATCCTAAATTTAAAGACCATCTTCTATTTTGTGCAACAGAAATTAATACAAGAGAAGAAATGGATAAGGTAATTAAAATTTTATCAAGGAGTTAAATATGAAAACAATATTTGAAAAAAGCGTTCCGGGTCAATCCACTGTTCAATTACCAAAAAGCGATGTTCCAGAAATAAAAATAAATAGTCTTATTCCTTCTGCTTATCAAAGAAAAAAACTTAATTTACCAGTTGTCAGCAAAATTAATGTTGTCCGTCATTATACAAAATTATCTCAACGAAATTTTGGTGTTGATCAGGGATTTTACCCTTTAGGTTCTTGCACAATGAAGTACAATCCAAGAATTAATGAAGATATGGCAGCTTTACCTGGTTTTTGTTATCCACATCCTTTAGCTGATGACAAAGACGCTCAGGGGGGCCTAGAAATTTATTATGAATTAGAGCAGTATTTAAAAGAAATCACTGGTTTTGATGCAGTAGTTTTACAACCAGCCGCAGGAGCTCACGGTGAAGCAACCGGAGCCATGCTAATGAAAGCATATTTTGAAAATAGAAAAGAAAAAAGAACTAAAATGCTTATTCCAGACGCCGCTCATGGAACTAATCCGGCTAGTTCAAGTCTTTGTGGATTTGAAAGCATAACCATTAAATCAAATGCCGAAGGTGGAATTGATCTTAAAGACCTGGAAAAACACATGGATAAAGAAACAGTAGGCTTAATGCTTACTAATCCAAACACACTGGGACTATTTGAAAGAAATATTAAAAAAGTTGCTAAAATTATTCACAAAAAGGGTGGATTACTTTATTGTGATGGAGCTAATATGAATCCAATGCTAGGAGTCACTCGTCCCGGAGATCAAGGTTTTGATCTTATTCAACTTAATCTTCATAAATCTTTTAGCACTCCTCACGGTGGAGGAGGTCCTGGATCAGGACCAGTTGGTGTTAATAAAAAATTAATTCCTTTTATACCAACACCTATTATTAAAAAAAGAAAAAATGGCTTTTATTATCGAGATTACAGTCCCCAAAAATCAATTGGTAAAGTTAGAGCTTTTATGGGTAACTTTGGCGTTATTGTTAAAGCCTACACCTACATTAGGTCACTTGGATCTAATGGGTTAAGAAGAGCTGGCCAACATAGTGTTCTTAATGCTAACTATATTAGAGTAAAACTAATGCCACATTATCACCTTGCTTACAATAGAATTTGTATGCATGAAAGTGTTTTTTCTGATAAAAAACAGCAAAAGTATGATGTTTCTACACTTGATATTGCCAAAAGATTATTAGATTACGGCTATCATGCTCCAACAATTTATTTTCCAATGATTGTTCATGGTGCAATTATGATTGAACCAAATGAAACAGAAAGTAAATCAACTATTGATGGATTTATTGATGCAATGATTCAGATTGCTAAAGAAAGTAAAGAAAATCCAGAATTAGTTAAAAGTGCACCTAATAATATGCCAATTACTAGAGTAAATGAACTAAAAGCCGCCCGAGATCCAAATTTAAAATGGGAAGAGTAAATAATAAAAAAATAATTTTTACTGACCTATCTGCTAATGAATCTATTTCTGTAACCGGAACTTCTTGTGCCCTTAATTGTGCTCATTGTAATAAGAAATTTCTAAAACACATGAAAAGACTTGAGGAAAAGATAAATTCCTCAACAACTTCTATTCTTGTTAGCGGTGGTTGTGACAAGGAGGGTAGGGTTCCAATTTTAAATTTTCCTAAACAAATTAAAAAATTAAAAGAAAAATACAAAATTAATGCTCATGCTGGCTTGGTTTCAGATAAGGAAGCGAAAAAAATTGCCCCAATGGTAGATGCCATTAGTTTTGATTTTACTACAGAGCTAAACATAATTAAAAAGGTTTACAAGCTCAACAAAAAAATTTCTGATTATTATCACAGTATGTCTGCCTTAAAAAACGTAACTGAGGTTTTTCCCCACCTTACTATTGGCCTGTGGCAAGGAAAAATTACTTGGGAATATAAAGCAGTTAAAATTTTAGTAAAAGAGTTTAAATTCAAAGATCTTGTTTTCAATATTTTTATTCCAGCTGTTGGAACTGAAATGGAAAATCAAAAACCACCTTCTATTTCTGCAGTTAAAAAATACTTTCTTTTTCTTCAAAAAAATTACCCAAATATTACTAAAAGACTTGGCTGTATGAGACCTGGAGGCAACTATCGAAACACTATTGATAAAATTGCCATGAAAACTGGTTTTAAAGTAATCACCAAACCAACCAGAATAATCAAAGAGTTTGCTAAAAAACAAAATTATCAAATTAGTTTACAGCATAAATGCTGTATTTTCTGTAATGATTAAAATTGCCACAGGAACCGCTCATGTTTTAGGCTTAAAAAAAACAAAGATTGACAACAAAGCCTTGCCAACTACAGCTCATTTTATGACTACTGGTCAATGTGTTTATGATTGTAGTTTTTGTAGTCAAGCAAAATCTTCTAAAAAGAATCGTCAATATTTATCTCGCGTTACCTGGCCAATTTTTAATAAAAAAGAAATTGAAGAAAAGCTACAAAAAAATTTAAACACTCAATTTAAAAGAATTTGTCTTCAAATAGTTCAAAGCACAGATTATTTAAAACAAACCCTAGATTTTATTGATTACATTAAAAAAATAAGTAATCTACCACTTAGTGTTTCAATTAGAACTAAAAATTTTAAAGAAATAAAAATGTTATTTAATAAAAATGTTAATCGAATTGGCCTAGCCATTGATACTATCAATCAAAATGATTATAAACGAATTAAAAAAGGTAATTTCAAAGAAGCCTTAGACTTCATTTCCTTAGTGGCAAAAAATTTTCCCAACAGAATCACCACCCATCTAATTATTGGATTTTCAGAAACAGAAAAAGAAACCATTGAATTAATGAAAAAATTAAATGATCTTAAAATTACTATTAGTTTATTTGCCTTTACCCCCATTGCAGGCACAGAACTAGAAACAATAAAACCGCCTACAATTCAAAAATATCGCCATATTCAATTAGCTCATTTTTTAATTACTCATCAAATGGAAAAACAATTTAAATTTAATAAAAAAGATGAATTAATCTCTTTTGGTTATTCAAAAAAAGAGTTATTAACCAAACTCCAACCAACCAGTGTTTTCGAAACTACCGGATGTCCTTTTTGTAATCGCCCTTATTATAATGAAAAACCGGGCACTTTACTTTATAATTATCCATACAAACTTTCAAAAAAAGAGTTTAAACAAGCAATTAATAATTTAGGAAAAATATGTTAAAAAAATCAACTTATAAAATTCCCGAAGGAAAACTGGTTAAAATTTATTTAAAAGAAGAGAATAAAAAAATAACAGAAATTAAAATAAACGGTGATTTCTTTATGCATCCTGAAAAAGCTATTGAAAAACTAGAAAAAACTTTAATAAATTGCGCTTTAAATAAAAAGATTTTAATTAACAAAATAAATCTATTTTGGAAAGAAAATAAAGTTGATTGTTTTGGTATAAATAGTCAAGGCTTAACAAAAGCAATTTTATTAGCAAAATAAAAATATTATGAAAAAAATAAGATTATTAAAAATGGGGCATAAAAGCGCTTTTGACAACATGTCAATTGATGAGTCAATTTTACTTCATTCTCAAAAAAACAATCAATCAACCTTACGATTCTATGGCTGGAAACCAACCGCTATTTCAATCGGTTATTTTCAAAATCCATTAGAAGAAATAGACATTGATTCCTGTAAAAATCAAAATATTGATTTAATTAGAAGAGTCACTGGGGGAGGGGCGGTTTTTCACGATCAAGAAGTAACATATAGCTTAATTTCACCAATTGAAAACAAGTTTATTCCATTAGATATAAAAGAGTCATATTATAAAATTTCTCAAGGAATTATTAAAGGTTTAGAAGTTTTTGGAATTCAAGCTAAATTTGTCCCCTTAAATGATATTATTGCCAATAATAAAAAAATTTCAGGTAACGCTCAAACCCGCAAAAAGGGTATTTTATTACAGCATGGCACAATTCTACTTGATGTTGATGTAGATAAAATGTTTACCATATTAAAAGTCCCTCAAGAAAAATTAAAAGACAAAATTATTAAAAATGTAAAAGAAAGAGTCACTGGCATTAACAAATTAACCGGAAAAGAGGTTTCCTTTGATGAAGCTCAAACAGCTTTAATTAAAGGTTTTGAAAAAGCTCTTAATTTAAACTATACAATTGGTTCATTAACTCCATCAGAAATAAAATTAGCTTTAGAATTAAAAAAGAAAAAATATACTACTCACCAGTGGAATTATAAAAGATAGAACTAAACAAAATTAAAACACACCCTGTCATTATCATTGCATCGGCCAAATTAAACACACTTAAAGAAAACAAGTTAATCATATCAATTACATAACCATAAACAACTCTATCAAATAAATTACTTAAACCGCCTAAAATAATTAATAAATAACCACATAACATTAATCTCGATTTATTCCGCCTCACTTTAATTAATTGAAGTAATAAGATAGAAATTATCAGCACATTGCTTATAATCAACCATCTTTTATTTACATTAAAGAAAAACAAATTTTGATTTTTACTAATCTTCAATACTCCCTTTAAAGCCAAAAATTTTAATAACCTATCCAAAGCTAATAACCATCCGCTCAATATCATAACTTCATTCAACTTACTCCCAACCATTTTTAAATATTTCATAATCTCTTTCAAAAAATTTCTTAGCCATGCAAAATATTGTATAGGTTATAAAATAAGCAGAAACAACATCAATAGAATAGTGAACATGGGCCAATAAAACAGTTATTGCTCCAATTATTGAACTTATCAAAAACAATATTCTTAATTGTAAATTGTCCCAAAACATCAAACAAAAAAGAAATGGCATACCCGTATGACCGGAAAAAAATCGACCCAATCCGGATGCAAAATACAAAACCACTTCACTCAAGTCAATTAACGATGTTCCAGGGTAAGGTCCAAGATGAGTTAATATTAAAAAACCGGCTCTGATTGTTACAAACAAAGCCACTCCTTTTAATATAAATGGAATTCTTCGCGGTTTGCGTAACATTAAAAATATAACCATCAAAATAAAAAATAAAGCCCCCTCAACCAATAAAAATCTTATATTTACCACCGGCAAAATATCAAGTAAAAAATCACCCACCGCATTACGATCTATAGTGGTTAGGTAAACATTTGCTTTATGATTTAAAATCATACTTATAATAAAAAATAGCAAACCCAAAACAGTCGAGTTCCGAAAATCAGCCATCCCCCAAAATCGTTTAATTTTTTTTATAACAAATCCAAATTTCATACCAAAATATTATATATTCCCATCCCAACTAATACAATCAATCTCCAATCAATCTCACTTTTTCAGCCTACAAGGAGAGTCCTTGTAGGCTAGAGATTGGTATCTTAAGCCTATTCTTACGACATTAATTCCAATATTTTCAGTGTTTCAAAAACAGAAGCATTATTGGTATTCACCAACTTTACTCGACCCTTATATTGTTTCATCAATGGTGTTAAAAACTCATCCGCCCAAGAAGGAGTAAGCGTCACCACATCATTAAAATCAACCACAACGGCTTCTTTCTTGCCAATATCTTCTAATGTTGGTTGAAATGCAAGATACGCCTCTTTTCCCGCAGGACGAGAAACAAGTGTTGTTCCAAACTTTCGAATTAAAATACGCATATTACTCCTTTTCTAATACTTTATTATAGCGAAACATCCGCGAACGGTTTTATCAACAACTTTTACTTTTACTTTATCTTTTTTTTCGCTTAACTCCAATAAAGCATTACCTGTTTGAAAAGAAAGTTTAATTGGATTTGAAGTAACAATATTCTTAACAAACTTCAATCCGTTTCCTCTAACTTCCGGTGAACGACCGGAAATTATTTTTGTAAACGCAACCGCAAGAGCTTGAGTGTCTGTTTTAAGAGTTGAGTCAATTCTTCCAAGAGTAACTAATATTCCTCGACCTCTATCTGCAACCACAACTTCTCTATTTAAAGTAATGGCAAAAAAAATTCCAAGAATATCAGGCCAATTTCCAAGATTATGATCAAATGAATTATTTCCAATCTCACCGGTAACTGCGGTAACTAATGAAGATTTTTCAATACCTATTGATTTTGTGAGTTTGTCTTGAAAAGTTTCAAGACGCGCCTGAAAAACATCTCGCGTTCTACAATGAAAGTTAGATTTTGGCAATATTGGAACAGAACTAAATGCCCATTTTCGAGCCAAAGCCACCGAATCATTTAAAAATAAATCAATATCTTCTTGACTATAATATCGATTACCTGAAGATTTATGACGAACAGCAATAAATTTACCATTTTTATCCCATCGACGAAGAGTATCAATTGAAACACCAATCAAACTCGAAGCCTTGCCAATAGAAATATTATATTGATTATTTATGACCATACTTTCAATTTCTAAAATTATATCAAATCTATGCAAAAAATGCAAAATCTATGCAAAAACATAGAAATCTACAAGGAGAGTCCTTGTAGGCTATCTTCTATAGCCTCCTTCACAGTATTACTTTTTGTCATATGAATATCCATCAAGTTTTCTTTTAAAGCATATAAAGCAATTTTACCGATTTGTTTTGTAATTAATATATCGCTTTTTTGTTTAGTGATCATTTTAGCCACACTTAATCCAACCTTTTTTTCATTTTTTAGATAAGAATTTTTTAAAATATAAAAACCCTTAACTTTCTTTTTTTCAGTATTTATAAATAAAAAATAAGGGGCTCTGGAAAATTTATCGGATATTTTAGAATTCAATCCATTATTATCCAAAACAGGTATAACTAAATGTTGCCAATCACTTTTAAAAGGCTCAACCTGAACATTAAAAGATTTTATTTCAGGCATTTGCTTTTTAATTTTCTTCTCAATTTTACTGGAAATTTCATAGGATTTTTTAATATCAATAAATCTTCTTACTCCAACTTTAACTTCTCCAAAAATAAAAGGCCCTGATTTTCTTAATCGAAGATCAAAAAATTCTTCAATCTCAGCTGAAGATTCGATTATCTTAATTACCTTTTTTTCAATTTCTTCATCTGGGGCAACATCCATTAAAGCAAAAATGGATTTTTTCAAAGTCTCAAGTCCAATTTGAAAAATAAATAGTGAAATTATAATTGTTGTTACCCCTTCAACATATGGAATTTGTTTATAAGTTGCTAAAATTCCCACAAAAACAGTCATTGAAGAAAATAAATGAGTTCTGTTTTCTTTACCCATGGCAATTAAACTTTCAGCATTGATTTCTTTCCCAACCTTAATTTCATATTTGCCAAAAAAGTACAAAATTAAAGCATCCGCTAAAGAAACAGCTAAACCAACTATGGCAAAC
>JAYEMX010000039.1:0-3152 GCA_034718535.1 Patescibacteria group bacterium
GTGGTTTTAATGGTAAAGAGGGTTATGAAAATTTGATTAAAAAAGTTTTGGAAGAAAAATAAACTTCGTTTATAAATCTATAACCGGTTTTTGAAAATAAAACTTTGTTAACCGTTATTTTTCAGAACCGATAGTTTAGCTTTTCCAGCGAAAACTAACTATCTGCATACTCGATACTTTTGCTCTCGCAAACTCGAGAACCAAGCCAAAAGTATCTGCGTAAGCTTCTTTAAAACAAGGTTAACTTCGTTTATAAGTTTTAAAAGTGATATATTGAGTTATGATGCATAATTTAATTATCATAGGTTCTGGGCCGGCGGGTTATACGGCGGGGATTTATGCCGGAAGAGCGGGGTTAAAGCCTGTGGTTTTTACCGGGGTAAAATCAGGAGGGCAGTTAATGAATACGTCTTTGGTTGAAAATTGGCCGGGGGCAAAAGATGGAATCATGGGGCCGGAGTTGATGATGAACATGAGAGATCAAGCGATTAAATTTGGAGCAAAAGTTATTGATAAAACAGTCAGTAAAGTAGAGTTAGAAGGAGAAGTGAAAAAGATTTTTGTGGGACAAGAAAAATATGAGGCAAAAGCAGTAATAGTAGCTACCGGGGCAGAGGCAATTATGCTTGGAGTTCCAGGGGAAAAAGAATTGATGGGTAAAGGAGTGGCTGTGTGTGCGGTTTGTGATGCACCATTTTATAAAGATAAAGTTGTGTTTGTGATTGGTGGAGGTAATGCGGCGGTTATTGATGCTATTGCTTTGACCAAATTTGCTAAAAAAGTGTATTTGGTTCATAGGAGAGATAAACTAAGGGCGAGTAAGATTATGATTAAGAGGGTGATGGATAATAGTAAGATTGAAGTGTTGTGGAATACGGAGTTAAAAGAGATAAAAGGGGAGGGGAAGGTGGAGGAAGTGGTGTTATTTTCGGGTTCGAGTACAAACTCGAGTCTTCAAAGGTCCGGCCTTAAAGGAGTACCTTCAAGAACGGACCTTAATTTAAAAGCGGATGGGGTGTTTTTGGCGATTGGACATAAACCAATGACAGAGTTATTTAAAGGAGATTTAGAGCTAAATAAAAAAGGATATATTAAAACAAAGATGTATTATCCCGAGGTGCCCAGAGGTGGGCACCTCGGAGGTGGATTTGGATTGAGTGGGACGAGTGTGGAGGGGGTGTTTGCAGCAGGGGATGTGGTGGATTTTAAATATCAACAAGCAATTACGGCGTCGGCAATGGGTTGTCAGGCGGCTTTAGATGCTGAAAAATGGTTAGAGAAAAGTTAATAATTAAAAAATAGAAAAGGTGATTATGAAAAATATAAAAATAAATAAAGATCTTTGTATGGGTTGTGGAAGTTGTGCGGCAATTTGTCCGAAAGTGTTTGCTATGAAAGGGGATAAGGCGGTGGTGATTGGTAAGTCGGAGGGTGAAGAGGAAAATGTAAAAATGGCTAAAAATGCTTGTCCGGCGGGGGCGATTAGTTATGAGGAGTAACTGAAGGTTACGAACCTTCATGTAGAGATTAGGTTAGAAATGTTTTTCGGAGATGGTGGATTTGGAGATAAAGCTGGTTAAAAGATAGCCTCGTTTTCTTTGAGTTTGAATGAGATGAGGAGAAAAGTGGTTTAATTTAAGACTTTTTCTTAATCTTTGAATTAACTTACTAATAGCGTAAATGGAAACATTGTAGTTGTAGGGCCAAATAGATTGGAATATTTGATCATAAGTGGTGGTTTGATTGTAATTTTCTATGAGAAGCTTAAGTAGTCTTGTTTCTTGAGAGGATAGGTGTTTTATTAATTTTTTAAGATAAAAAACCTGCCTGTTTTTGATTTGCCAGGGGATTTGAGATGTTAAGCCTAAGATATTAAGATATTTTTGACTTGTTTCTTGAAGTTTAGCTAATTCGTAATTTCTAGTGTCTGTAAGAACAGAATTGTATTTTGGAAAATATTTTTTGAGATTGGTATTTAAAATAAGACTGTCTTTGGCGGCTTCGGTTTCGGTCCAGGTAAAGTTATAGTTTGTTTGAAGAGAGTGGCGAATGATACTTGATATTATTTTTTCAAAAAAGACTGAAATTGATTGGTCTAAGCGAAGATAGATATTTATGGTGTCGGTGTTTGGAGAGAGAAGATTAAAGGAAGCGATGGATCCGATTTTGGTAGGGTAGAGGTTGATGCTCTTTATACTGTTTTTGGTATCGGGCATTATTGAAAATAAATCTTGGAAAAATTTTGGAGAAGTAGTTTTGATTTTGGTTTTTAGTTTTTTGACAACAGGGTCTGTGTTTTGACAAAAATTGTGATTATTGAGAAGAGAAATAGTACTGGAAATAAGTGTTTTGGGGGCTTGAGGTGGGGTAATTTGCTTAACAAGTTTAACTTGGTGCCAAAAGTCCGGAATGGATTGATATGGTAGTTTTGGGAAAATGATAAGATTGGCGAAGGATTTTTTTAACATTTTTGGAATTATGACATATCTATGGGCTTGGTATTGATAAGTGGCCAGTTTTTTAGCGGTGAAAAGAAGTCTTAATCCCTCTGTTTTAGGGTTGTAATGATATTGAATTGGAATATTTTGTTGTTTTGTCATAATGTCATAAACCTTGTCAAGATATTATAGCATATAAGTATAGGATATGGTAATTAACATTCAAAAGGAGGTTTATGCGACTAAGCAAAGCTATAGTTATTTCTGGAAAAGAAGTAAAATCAGAGCAAGTTGAATTATGCGGTCAATGTGATGCTTGCGGAAACCAAGATAATTTAGAAATAGAATAATTTTTCTAATTATGAGAGTGGGGTTGAAAACGGTTTTTAAACAAGTGAAAGAAAGTTATTGGAAGAAACTGGATAATTATTGGTATGTATTTTTACCTTTGGGAATTAATGGTTTAGTGGTGGTTAATGAAGCGACTAAGGTGGTTTATGATTTGATTGATGGAAAACAAAATGTAGAAGAAATATTTAAGCAAATTAAATTAAAAGACAAAAAGGCCGAGATTAAAGATTTAGAGAAATTGATTTTGAATTTAATAGACAAAGGATTGATTTGTTTGAGGCGGGGAAAGGAAGGGGCTATTGGTGATAAGAAACCTAAAGTTTTTGAAGTATGGATGCATGTAACCAATCAATGTAATTTGAG
>JAYEMX010000040.1:0-3132 GCA_034718535.1 Patescibacteria group bacterium
TTGATAGGGGAGAGATTAATTTACCTGGAGAAGTTTTATTAAAAAGAGCTTGACAAAGTTGGTTGATTTGTGGGTTTTTAAGTATGTTTTTAATGGAGGGTTTTGGGTTTTTGGCTATGACTTTGGTAAGAGGGGAGATCCAAGATTCAATTTGGCCGGAGAGAATAGCAATTTGGCTTCTCTGACTCTCGGTTAGGTTGATGGAATTTTTTCTAGCAATATTATCGATTTTTTGATGAGTTTGAATAAAAGTTAGCTTTTTCATAAGTGTTATAGGGTATCATTATTTAAGGTTCGGGTCAAGAAAAAGATATCAGAGAGTGGTTTGTTGAATTAAGCTATTTAGCCAGTTGTTTTAGTTTTTTGTCGAGGGTGAGGAGGGGATAGTGTTTGGATTTGGCCAAGTGAAGATAGGAGGTGTCGTAGACGGAGAGGTTGTGCCTAATGGCGAGTATTAGTGTTTTTTGGTGGTTAATGGGTAGATAAGTGATTGGTAGTAGTAGAAACTTTTTTAATAATTTTATAGCAATGTTTTTTGCAATTCTTTTTTGTAAAACAGCTGACTTGATAGAGTTAGTTACTTCGTATTTAAGGATATCAGGGGCTAAGATTTTGAGTTTTCCTTGAGAAAATTGAGTAATACGTGTCTTGAGAAATTGAGGTGTTTTTTCGTCAGTAAAGAGAATTGATAAAATAGCTGAAGCATCAATAACCGAAGCTTTTTTAGTACTTGCGACCATAATTGATTAATTCTTTATAGTTAATATTTTTGGTATTGACTTGCTTCCCAAGTTTTTTGATATCTGATAAAAGTTGTTCACTTGTTAGTTTAGTACTTTTTTTATGATAAGTTTTTGCAATTGTTTGTCTGATAAGTTTGCTAGTTGAGATATTTTTAGCACTAGAAACTTGCTGGAGTAGTTGCCAGGTTTCGGGTTCAAATAGGATTTGAGCTCTTTTGGTTAACATATACATACACATTAACATGTGTATACACATGTTGTCAAGCTCAAGGTTCGGAACCTTGAGCTTGTGAAGTTGGAGTTGACGGGGGAGGAGATTGGGATTTAGAATAAAGTATGAGTAATGACGGAAAGTCATTGTTTAAAGATTTAGATGATGTGGGTGATAATGGTTGGATAAAAAAAGTTAAAGAAAAACCATATTTGGTGAGTGTGGGGTTGTTGGGGGCGTTTTTGTTGGGAGTGGGAGTATTATCTGCAATGATGATTGCCGGCAAGAGTGGTGGAGGGTCTGAGGTGGAAATTATAGAGGTGGGAGAAGAAGAGGCGAGTAGTAAAGAGATAGTGGTAGATGTTGGCGGGGCGGTGATTAAACCGGGATTATATAAATTAAATGAAGGTTCAAGGATAAATGATGCTTTGGTGATGGCGGGGGGATTAAGTGAAGAAGCAGATCGGGATTGGTTTAGTAAAAATTTGAATTTGGCCCAAAAATTAGTTGATGGTCAAAAACTATATATTCCGGAGGCAAGTGAGTTGGCAAAGGGTGGACAGAGCGATGGACAGGGTCAGACCCTGTCAGGGTTGATAAATATAAATACGGCTTCGGTGAGTCAGCTTGATACTTTGTGGGGGGTTGGAGAAGCGACGGCAAATAAAATAATCGAGGGGCGACCGTATGGGGCGGTAGAGGAGTTGTTGACGAAAAAAGTAGTGAATAGTAATGTTTATGAAAGGCTTAAGGATAAAGTTAGTGTTTATTAAGTAGTCTTATAACCTATGAAAACAGTAAGCTTGGTGTTGATATGGTTAGCTATATTTAGCTTGAGATTAAATGCTCAGTTTCAGGCAGAGGGTAATTTGCGGGAAAAGAGCGGAAATCAAGTTTTAATGGTTGGTAGAATATCTTCAGAGCCAATACTACAGGGTAGTACTCAAAGCTTTAAGTTGGGGAAAATTTCGGTGAAAACTAAAGCTTATCCAAAATATCAATATGGCCAAAGAGTCCAAGTTTCTGGCACTTTACAGAGAAGAGTAGTAAACAAGTGGTATAGTCGATTTAGCTTGATGTATCCGAGTGTAAGATTGGTTAAATCTGATAATCTAAAAATTATAGGGTTAGATTGGAAAGCAAAGATTATGGAATTTAGAAGAAAGATAGAATTTATTTATAATCAAGTGTTACCTGAACCTGAAGCCAGTTTATTGGCGGGAATAGTATTAGGGTCAAAAAGAGGTTTACCTCGAGGGTTTTATGAGGATTTAAGAAAAACAAGCACTCTTCATATTGTGGTGGCTTCGGGGTTTAATGTAATGATTGTAATCAGTTTTGTAGTTAAGTCTTTGGCGGGTATTTTTAATAGAAGAATGGCGGTTTTTTTAGGAATTTTGTCGGTAATAGGTTATACGGTGATGGCGGGAGCAGAACCGGCGATTATCAGGGCGGCGATTATGGGTAGCTTGGCGTTTTTTGGCCAGATAATCGGGAAAAAAGCAGATGGAGTGCGATTGTTGATGGCAGCTGTTTTTGGAATGCTTATTTGGCGGCCGATGTTGGTTTGGGATGTAGGCTTTCAACTATCTGTGGCGGCTACACTTGGTTTAATGTTTATTTCTCCTCTGTTAAAAGGAGTATTTGATAGGGTAGTGGTAGTAGGCGAGCACATATCTGAAACTATCTCGGCCCAAATTATGGTATGGCCGATTTTAATGATTTATTTTAATAATTTGAGCTTGTTTGCGGTATTGGTAAATAGTTTGATATTGTGGTTGGTGCCGGTACTTATGACTTGGGGGGCGATTTTAGCCTTAGTGGGTTTAGTGTTTGGATCGGGAAAAATGGGTTGGATAACAAGAGGAGTGGGATGGTTGAGTTATGCCGGCTTAACTGTGATGGTTAGGGTGATTGAATGGTTTGGAGGACAAAGTTGGATGAGTTGGCCGATGAAAGAGGGTGTAAATGTAAGTGGAATAAATTGGTGGTGGGCGGGAGGATATTATTTGATTTTAACAATTATAATTTGGTGCTTACATGAAGGTTACGAACCTTCATGTAGAGAAAAAGATGACGGGTGAGGTTTAGTAGTTACGTATGTAGTTCTTAAACTCTCTCAGTTAATATGGATGATTTTGAAAAGAAAAATTTAGTAAAAATAATGAATATAAGCTT
>JAYEMX010000041.1:0-3131 GCA_034718535.1 Patescibacteria group bacterium
GATTTTATATGCGGTTTGATAATAGCCTAAAAGTCGAGCCCCTAAAACTTTACTGACTACAAAATCGTCTCCTTGATCGTTAATGTAGGAAAGTAAAGTGCCAATGGTTACCCATTTACCATATTTATAAAGTTCAATAATATTTTTAAACTTAATAGCGGTAAATTCAATTTTTACCATTAAATAAGATAAAATAGTGGCTGAAATGGTCCCAACAACTACACCTAAAGGTAGGGCAATCATGGATTGGAATTTTAAAGCAAAATAAATAGTAAATAATGACTCTGAAATTGAAGTCAATAATCGGAAAAAAAATATTTTTTTAAATTGCATGTTTTTCTTAAACAAAACAATCGCCGGATTGATAAAACCTCGAGTCAATGGAGCTAGGGCAATAATTCTAATCGCTTGAGTAAGATTATTATTATAAAATTTACTGATAATCGGTGCGAAAAAATAAAGAATTAAAAATAAAAATAAGCCCCTGAAAAGAAAAGTGATTTGGATTGAAGAAAAATATTTTCGAGGATTTTTTCTAGTTTGAATTAAAGCCTGATTAATACCGGGTTCTGTGGCAACCTCTAATAAACCATATGGAATTATTATCATGCCGAATAAACCGAAATCAATCGGGTTTAAAATACGAGCCACGATAATTAATTTTATAAATGAAAAAAGTTTTATGCTAAATTGCAATAAACCCAGCCAAAATGCACCCTTAAGGCTTACTTTTACAAGACTCATGGTTGTATTTTACCCTTTAAACTGCCTAAAATCATAGCTATGTCCACGGTTACTCTGATAATGGGCAAGTAAATTAGAGCGAGGGGGTGATTAATGTATCGATAAAATTTAATAATGGCAAAAAGCAAATATAAGGGAAAAGTAAAGGGTAGGATTAAAAAAATAATATATCGAAAATAAATTGATGTTATTTTTTTCCAATGAGGCAAGAACTTGGCTTTTATATCTCCATAAGCGTAATTTTTGATTTTTTTGAAAACATTAAATAAGTTGGTTGGCATTTGCCAATAAACTATAGCCGTAGGTTCTACTTTCATTTTGGTAAGAGTTTTTAAGTTTTTGGCAAAAACCAAGTCTTCGCAATAATTCAAATGTTCGGGGTATTGACCGACTTTTTGCCAAGCTGATTTTTTAAAAGCTAATGAGCGAGAAGATGGTAGGTAGGTTTTTTTGTTAAATTTATTTGGCATGGTGGCTATAAATGGAGCTAAACATTTTTGAAAAATAGTCTCGGCTTTAACTTGATAAAAACCGGCAACAGAATTAAAGTCGGATTTTTCCAATGATTTAGTAATTTTTTTTAACCAATTCTTGTCCAAAGTACAACCAGCATCTGAAACAGCAATGATTTGGTGCTTGGCTGATTTAATTGCTTTGTTTCTGGCTTTTGATCGATTGGTTTTAGAAAATCTAATAATTCGAATTGTTATATTTTTTTTGTAAGACTTGATTATATTTATGGTTTTATCTGTAGAGCCGGCATCAACAATAATGACTTCATCTGGTTTTTTGGTTTGAATAAGCAATGAGTCAAGTAATTTGCGTATGGATTTTTCTTCGTTCAAAACAGTGGCAATAAAACTAACTTTCATTTTTATGGACTCCCCATGTTTCTTTAACAAAAAAGTCAACTCCATCTGATAATAATTTGATAGTGGCTAAGTTTTCTACTGATCCCCATGGAAGTTGATTGTTTTCGGCAAAACCAAGTTTAATTAAAAAGTGCCTGATTAAACCTCCGTGACTGGCGACTAAAACGGTTTTTTGAGGATAGCTGATGGCAATTTTTCGTAAAAAGCTAATAAAACGAACCATAACTTTTTCCCAATTCTCGATTTTGTAAGGCATTTTAAATTTAAGTTTTTCTTTGTCGGTTAAAGATTCATATTTATCAAGAGTTGTTTTTAGGGCTTGACGATATTGAACTCCTGTTTTCCCTTGAAAATCTCCAAATGACCGTTCTCTTAATGCTTTGCTAGTTTGAATAGTTAATTTGTGCTCTAAGGCAATAATTTCTGCGGTTTGTTTGGCTCTTGAAAGGTCTGAGGAAAAAGCTTCATCAAATTTAATTTTGGCTAATCTTTTGGCAGCTTGCTGAGCTTGTTTAATTCCGTTTTTGTTAAGGGGTATATCTTTATGACCTTGCATTTTTTTCTTAAGATTCCAGTCTGTTTGACCATGACGAACAAGGTATATGGTGCAGTATTTTTTTAAATCTAATTTTGGTTCCATAATTTTAAGTATATATTAATCACCTTATCCCAAGTTTGGGTTTTAGCAAAAGCATGGGCCTTTTTTACCTGCAGGGTCCGTCCTTGCAGGCTATTTTTAACCTGAGAAACTAATTCATTAGCTGAGCCTGAAATGTGAATATATTTAGCTCCGGGAAATAGTTTTAAATAGTCTTTTTTAAGCTGGTTTTGATAAAGGCTAAAAACAGGTCTTCCAGCTAACATGGTTTCAAGAATAGTTAAATATGATGAACTAAAAACTAAGCTTGGTTTTTTTAAGTAGGGTTTAATATTTTTGACAAAGCCGGTAACTGTCCCAAGTTTTTCAGCTTGTTTACGGTAAGGACCATCACCAATAAATATAATTTTAAAATTATATTTATTTTTTAATATAGCTAAAGCCTTTAAATATTTATCTAAACTCAAATCCTTTTCTAAGCGTCCAATAAATGTGATTTGAGTAATATTCTTGAAATTTATAGTTGGTTGGTAAATATTGTCCTGATGATTTACACCACCATAAGTAACAAAATTTGATTTAGTTCCATAGTGTTTTTTTATATAATCACCGACGCAAATATTGGCGTTAGATAATTTTTCTGAAATTTTTCTAATAAATATATTCTTTTTTGGAATAGGGTATTTCCCTTCCCAACCGTGAAAGGTGGTAAAAACTTTTTTGTTTGGGAAAAGAAATTTAAAGGGTAAGTACCAAAAGAAAACATCATGGCAATGAATAATATCTGCTTGGTTGATTAATTCTTTTTTTGTTAACAAATTTTTCCAGATGGAAAATTTGTTGTTTGAGTAGGGGAGTCGTAAAATTTTTACTCCCCCTTTAATTTCGATTTCCAATAATTTTTCCTCGTGCTTTAG
>JAYEMX010000042.1:0-3050 GCA_034718535.1 Patescibacteria group bacterium
TGAAAGGTTTTAGTAAATTTAATTTGATTTTGGGTTTGGTTAAAAAGTAAAGAGCTAGAACTAGAATGATAATTAAATCATGTAGATAAAGATTGACGGTTGGAGGAAGATTTGGGATTTTGGTGAGTTGACCAAAGGGAAAGATAAAAAATAGGCTGATTAGTAAAAGTCTGATAATTTTAATCATTTTTATTTTCATAGACTTTGATTCTAACCATTAAGGAGTGAAAACTCATTAAAAAAGCCATAATAAAACCGGGAATTCCGTCCAAAAATCCAAGCCTAAAAATATAGTTTTGAATAAATTTAAGGGGAGGGTAGAAGAGAAGTTTTAGTAAGCTTTTGTTATTAATTTCTTTTGATCTTAGCTCAGAATAATGGTTAATTTTATTAATAAAATCAGAAACGGTGATGTTTCTTTGATGAATAATAGGATTTTTTAAAAGTTTGGTGGGAAGTGATGAAATAAAAATTTCGTGAACTCTCCCCCGCCATTGGCCTTGATTTTTTTGAATTAAACGGGTGCTTTTAAATTTTGATGTTTCTCCAAATCTTAGTTTTCTTCCTAAAAAATAATCTTGACGTTTTAATTGATAATTGTATTTTTTATTTTGAATAGCTTTATTTATTTCTTTTTTTAAGGCCGTAGTCAGAGTTTCATCACTATCAAGAAAAAAACTCCAATCAGTGACGGTTTTTTGCAACATAAGGTTACGAACCTTACTGTAGTCACTAATGTTTGGTTGATTGACAGTGAGAATGGTAATGTTTTTATTCATAGATAGTAATGTTTAAATCTGCATTTTGATTTTCAGGAAAATTCTGCCACCAGAGAAGATAACGATAGTTATCTAAGTAAGACTTAAATTCAATTGTTGGCGGGTTTTTTAGTTTATAAGAAATGTTTTTTGATTTGATCATTTTAACTACATTTAATCTTTGAGATAAAGTCGGTCCGTAGGGAATAAAATTATTTTGAATCAGATAACCGGTGTTGTAAATGGTTAAAGCAAGAAGAGCCAAATATAGTATCGGCTTTTTAAAGTGATGCAGGGTCAGACCAATCAGTAAAGCAAAGGCTGGCAGTAAAACCGGGAAATAGGCTTCGGACGGGCCGGCGTGAATAAAAAAAGCCAGAAAGTTAATTAAAATAAAGTTGGTTAGTAGTTTTTTATAACGATTTTTTGATTTTAATAAAGCAAGTAATGTAAATAAAGCGACTAGGGCGGCAAGAAAAGGCTGATCCCAGATAATAAATTTTTGCCAATACAAAAATATGGTTTTTAAAACCTTTAACTGTGAAACCCTGTTTAAGCTATGTTGACTGACAGGGTTGATAAAACTGATTAGGCGATAACCTATCCAAGCCATAAAACCAAGGGTTTGTTTAAAGCCATGAGAAAAATCATAAATTAATTTAGGCAGAAAAGGTAGAAAAAAGATTAAAATTTTGGGAAATGATTTTATTTTTTGTTTATAAAAATAGTATAGAGCCAATCCAACTAAGGGCAAAGTGGTTAATTCAAATTGAAGTAAAATTCCCGATAGTAAAAAGGTCCAAAAAATTGAGTTGGCAGATAGAGCGGTTAAAAATAGAACTGTGAAGAGAGGAATTGGACTGATATGGTAAGCCATTCGCGAATGGACGACTGATAAAGGTGAAGTGGCCATAATTAAAGCAGTGACTAAAGCAGGCTTTAAGCCTAACCATGACTTGGCTAATTTATAGGTTAAATAAACAGTTAGAACTCCAAGGGTGCTGGTTAAGATAGCTGGAGCTGTTGGATTAAAATTGCCAATTTTAAAAGCCAAAGCAATTAACCAAATAAAAAATGAGCCTTGGAAAAGCCAGGGCACCGATGAGGGAATACCGACTAAGGGCCAGTGACCGGTTAAAATCATATCTTTGGCGGCCAGGTAATCTCTTCCTTGATCACCAATAAATGTCATGAAAGTGGGTAGATTATAGAATCTTAGGTAAATAGCAATAAGGAGTGTGAGAGAAATTGCAACAAGTTCAAAGGATAATCTTAAAAAGCTTTCCGAAAGAATTGCTTTTAGTAAACCAAAATGTTTTTTTAGGTAATAGTAACGGGAGGCGATGAATATTTTTTTTATGTAGTCTGTTTTTGGAGTAGATTTGCCCCAATAGTGAATTAATTTTGCAGAAGGAAGAATAAAAAGTTGATAACCCTTGTCAGTGATTCGTTTAAATAAATCAGATTCTTCAAAATATAAAAAGAATTTTGGATCAAAGCCTTTAAATTTATTAAAGATTGACTTTCTGATTAAAAAGGCCGAGCCCGGAAGAACTTTGGCTGAAATTGGTTTGGTTTTATTTTTAACTTTAATCCAATAATTTTTTGAAATGGGGTTGTTTGGAAAAAATTTATTTATAAAAGAAAAAGCGAAAATAGCTTTTAGGGGGGTTAGAGTCGATGAACCTTGAAGGGGATAAGTTTTTCTTTTGGAATCTAATAACATAGGGGCAACAGCAGCAGTTTTTTTATGTTTGTTTAAATAATTTAAAAGAGGCTTGATTGAATTGGGTAAGAGAAGGGTGTCGGGATTTAAGAAAAGTAGATAATTGGCGATGGCTTTTTTAGCTCCTTTATTACAACCGGCTCCAAAACCAATGTTATTTTTATCGTTGTCAACCACAATGACTTGATGAGCGATCTTAAGATTTTTCTTGATTGACTTTAAACAATTAAATAGAACTTTTTTGTTTTTATAATGAACGATAATGATAGATATTTTGGGTTTCATAGTTGTTTAGTTAATCTGGCAAAGCGGTGTTCAAAAGTATGGTAATTAATGGTTTTTTTATAGCCGGCTTGAATAATCTTTTTTCTTTTTTTAGGGTGAGATAAATAAAATTCAAGTTTGTTTTTTAGATCTTCCGGAGATTTAAAAACAATAATTTCTTTATCTTTTTGATAGTAGTTAGGATTAATTTTATCAATAAATTGTAAAGTTTTACAGGCTGGAATTTCAAAAGTTCTTAAGTTTCCACCATCGATCATATGATCTGGAACCAAATTTAAAGC
>JAYEMX010000043.1:0-3047 GCA_034718535.1 Patescibacteria group bacterium
CTTAATCTTACTAATATCATCAATAATATCAACAATAAAATTACCAATTTCTTCCATTTCTTTTTCTTTCATTTCTCTAGAGGTTAACCCTGGAGTTCCCAGCCTAATTCCCGATGGATAAAATGGGGGATTGGGATCAAACGGAATCCCGTTTCTATTTAAAACAATATTGGCTTTTTCCAAAGCCTCGGCCGCCAAATTTCCGGTAATATTTTTATTTCTTAAATCAACCAGCATCATATGAGTTTCTGTGCCTCCAGATACTAGTCTCAAACCTCTTGATTTTAAAGTTTCAGCTAATTTTTTAGCATTTTTTACAATTTGCTTGGCATAAAATTTAAAACCACTGGTTTCGGCTTCTTTTAAAGCTACTGCAATTCCGGCAATTGAATTCATATGCGGACCACCCTGTAAACCTGGGAAAACAGCTTTATCGATTTTTTTACCCATGTTTTCATCTTTTTTCATCCCTTTATTAGTCACCATCACCAAAGCTCCTCTTGCCCCCCTCAATGTTTTATGAGTAGTTGAAGTTATTACATCAACATATTCACTGGGAGATGGATATTCTCCCGCCACCACTAAACCTGAAATATGTGAAATATCAGCTAGCAAATAAGCTCCGACCTCATCAGCGATTTTACCAAACTCACTCCAATCTACCTGTAATGGATAAGCTGTAATTCCAGCCACAATAATTTGAGGTTTTTCTTTTAAAGCCAACTCTCTTATTTGTCTATAATCCATTTTCTCATCTTTGTTTAAAGTATATGGAACTGATTCATAATATTGGCCACTAGCGGAAACTTTTGAACCATGAGTTAAATGTCCCCCATGATCTAAAGCTAGACCCATTAATTTATCACCCGAATTTAACAAGGCTTTATATACCGCCAAATTAGCCGGAGAACCTGACAAGGCTTGAACATTAGCATGCGCAACTTTAAAAGCTTTTTTAACTCTTTTAATGGTTAAATTCTCAATCTGGTCAATAAACTCTTGACCTTGATAATATCTTTTGTTCGGATAACCCTCTGCATATTTATTTCCCAAACACGAGCCAACCACTTCTTCAACCGCCTCGGATACCATATTTTCCGATGGAATCATCATTAAAGTCTTAGCTTGTCTTTCAATTTCTTTTTTTAAAAGACTGCTAATTTTGGGATCTGTATTTTCTAAACAATCCATAAACACACTTTCTCGATAATTTACGTATATCTAAAATATAGTACGATTAAAAAACAATGTCAAACCTTGTACTCGTCCAAGACATTTGAGACAAATAGCCTTCTTCTAAAGCATATCCTAAAGAATAGCAGATCTTCCATTAGCTTACACAGACTTTAATTTAGTGAAAACTCCTGTTTTCATTAAACTTATTAGAGTCTCAAATGTATCTGAACTTGTTCACCAAGTTTTCTTTAAGTGTTTCTCGTAAACTTTGTCTAAAAATTGTTCAATAGCTTCAACAGATTTAACATCAACTAGTTCTTTTTTTAGCAATCTATCAAATCTTAACTTCATACCCCCGTAACTCCTAAGCCAAGAATTGGCGAAATAATAGGGTTTATTTACTCCCCACTTATCAAATAGATGTTTTGTACCAAAAGCTGCAATCACATCATTAATCAAGACTACAATAAACTTAACAGACTTCATAATCTCAGACTTTTTTAATATTAGGTCGTTTTTACCCCAACAGTAGTCTCCACCCATCTCTCCAACTATAATATCTGGTTTATCTTCAACTACTATTTTATTAAACAACCCCTCTATTGACTTCAAAAAAACATTATCGCTAACTTTATAACTTGAAGGTATACCTGTTTCAATAAAAGAGTGCATTTTGACCGCACCTGAAGACAAATGACTTAAAGCATCTGCTTTACTTCCGGTACCTGTCATCATTATCGAAGAAACTTTCTTTGAATATTTTCTAGTCAGAAAATTAATTATTCTAGTAGTTACTGTTGTTTTTCCAATTTCCGAAGAAGTACCTACTACCAAAATGGTTGGGGGAATTTTCATTTTAGACTTAACCACATTTTTTTCACCAACTTTTTTTAGATTTAAAATTTTGTTGTCTTTTTTTAAATAACCTATCAAATCTAAACCCACAATATCACCCATAAAACGAGGAATATAAGTAACATCTCCCACAATACCACCTTGAGACAATAAATTTGTCTTATCTCCCTTACCAAGCTTTCTTTTGGGAACCTCGCCCAGTATATGAGTAGTAGATTCTCTATATCCAAAAACCCCAATAATAACATCTCCCGGAAAAACACTAACTACACGACCTTGGAAATTCTGAACATTAATATAAGTTTGTTTATTTTCTAAGCTAACTCTAAATACAGCTAAGTCTGCTTCTTTGGGAAACCTCGGCTTTTTCGACAAACTAATTGTATCTAGTATTTTCTTAAAAGGAACCACTGCAGCCACTGATCCAATATTGTTAATCTGGATATTTTCAATTTTTATTTTCTGGTAGTCTGTTTTCATTTTAGTCTCCTTTTTTTGTTGATAAAAAATTGTGGCGGTCAATTAAATAGCAATTTGTTGTTCTTGATTTTTTTAAATCCGAAAAACTTCCCATTTTTTTAAACCCGATTGATATTAAGTAATTACTTCCAGAGCCTGCAAAAGTATCAAATACCACGTACCCTGATGGATTATCGTCCCAATATTGATTTAAAACTTTTCTTAAAAGTTTTGTTTGTAAACCAAGTCTTTGTAAACTTGGCCATGTAGCCCCCATCGACAATCTCATTAAAGGTTGGTTTTTGAGCAATTGATCGTTGCATTTTTTAAAAAAATCTCCAGATTCTTGAAACCTATTTAACCAATCTCGATTAACTGGCATGAATAGTAGTGAGGCTATCAAAAAATTATCTTCCACGCTTAAAGCCCAAAAATTCGCTCCTTTCTTTTTAATTCTATCAATGACTTCTTTTGAAAAGGTCCTTTTTTCCCCTAAATCTAACTGTTGGCTTAATGGAGGAGAATATTGAATATCACATTTTTGATAAAGTATATTT
>JAYEMX010000044.1:0-36971 GCA_034718535.1 Patescibacteria group bacterium
GTCTCCGGACTTAACTGTTTGCCACCAATCTTTATTTTCTTGATACCAATTAATGGTTTTAATTAAGTAGGTATCTAAATCATATTCAGGTTTATAGCCTAAGTCTTTAGAAGCCTTTGAATAATCGACGGCATATCTTCTGTCATGACCCAATCTATCTTTAACAAACTCTATGGCTGATTCACTTTTGTTCATTAATTTAATGATTTTTTTGATTAGTTGTAAATTAGAAATATCTTCGGTCATGCCACCGATACAATAAGTTTCTCCAAATTTTCCTTTTTGAATACTTAAATCAATGGCTCGACAATGATCTTTTACATAAAGCCAGTCGCGGATATTTTTACCATCTCCGTAAACCGGAATTTTTTTATTTTCCAATAAGTTGGTAATAACCAAGGGAATAAGTTTTTCCGGAAATTGAAAAGGGCCATAGTTATTTGAGCAATTGGTAATAATTGTGGGTAAATCATAAGTTTGATGATAGGCTCTAACCAGATGATCTGAGGCGGCTTTGGAAGCCGAGTAAGGACTATTGGGTTTAAATTGAGTATTTTCGTTAAATTTTTCCGATGAATCTAAGGCTAATGACCCAAAAACTTCATCGGTGGAAATATGATGAAACCTTTTTATTTTGTTGTTTAAGGCGGATTCTAAAAGAACTTGAGTGCCAATAACATTGGTGGTAACAAAAATCGATGGGCCGGTAATAGAACGGTCAACATGGCTTTCGGCGGCAAAATGAACAACCATGTCTACTTTTTTCATAACTTGGTTAACAGCTTTAAGATCAATAATGTCACCTTTGACAAATGAATAGTTTGGATTTTTTTGAATTGATTTTAAATTGTGTAAATTGCCGGCATAAGTAAGTGAATCAAAATTAATAATCTGGTCTTGGGGATGATTTTTAAGCCAATAGTGAATGAAGTTAGAACCAATAAAGCCGGCGCCACCGGTAACAAGCAATTTCATAAGTTATATTTTACACTATATGTTTAATTATTTAATTTAGAGAGGTTATTTTTACTATTTTCTTTATATTTACTATATTCTTTTACTAAGCTTATTCCGCTTGGGAAAACTAAAAATATAGTTAAAATACCAAGAAAACTGTAAATTATTTTTGTATTATAGATATCTTGAATTTTGCCACTAATACCAACAACAATGATAAAAAATAAACTAACTAACATATTTAAAGAGGACACTGCTGTGGCTCGATATTTGGATTTAAATTCTTGATTAGTATATTTATCAAGAATAGTAAATCTAGAAGTGGCTGCTATTCTAATTCCAAAAAGAAGAATTGGTGCCATAATTTTATTTGCAAAAACGGCAGGCAATAAAGATAAAGACATAATAATAGGAAAACCAATATAGATTCGATTACGAGTTAAAATATTTTTTGATTCAGTTAAAAATAAGACCACTAAAGAACTTAATAGAAAAATACTACCAAAAAGCCAACTTAACTCAATTGTGTTGAACCCAATGTCGGTAGCAAATGGTTGGTCAAAATAATAAATACATGACCAAGTAATACCGCCAACAAAAGTGTAAAAAATTGTTAATTTTTTCATGTAACTGGTTTTAAAAAGCTCTTTAAAGCCATCCTTGGTTTGTTGAATATAAGAAGTTAGGCTAAATTTTTCCGAGTCAATTGATGGCTCTATTAAAAAGAAGTCAAAAATTAAACTAATTATTCCGGTGATTCCCATTAAAACATATGGTAAATATTTAGCACTATTATAAAAATAACCTCCTAAAAAAGTAGCTATTGTTAAGCCCATTCGAAAAATCAAACTAGCTCTGGCTTTAAATTTAATAAAATCATCTTCTCTATTTAGTTCTTTAAAGGTATCAAAGATTAAAGCTATATCTGCTCCAGAAACTAAAGCATCGGCAATACCAAAGCCAATATCGGCAATTAAAAACATAAAAAAATTTGAAGAAAAAGCCATATAAAAACAACTTATACTTCTAAGAAGCCAACCAATAATCATAGTTTTTTTTCGACCAATCAAATCAGCTAAAGCACCGGTTGGAAGTTCTAAAATAATAGTTATGGCTGTTAAAATTGATTGTAATATTGCCATTTGAGAAAAAGATAAAAATCTTCTTTCAAAAGCTACCCATATCGGAACAACAAATATTAAGGATTTAAAAAAACTAGAAAAATAAAGCAACTTAATATTGGTTTTTAATCTTTGTTTATAGTTCATCTAATATTACCAACTTCCGGAGGCACCGCCACCGCCGGATGAACCGCCGGAAAAACCGCCAAAACCACCTGATGATCTTCCTGAGGAAAATCCACCCATAGATGAAAACCAAGATGTGGGTAAACCATGTTTTTTTCTTTTTTTATAATTTTTAGAAAGTAAAAAATCTAAAATTAAGCCTAAAATTCCCAGAGTAATAGCACCGGTAATAGAAACAAAAATAAAGCCAAGAATAGCTCCAATAACTCCACCCGGCCACCAACGTTTAGATCTAGCTAAAAAAGCACTTAAGTAAATTAAAATTATACCGAGAAAAATTAAGGCATCAAGTTGGCTGGAATTAAAATTTGTAGTTGAATTAATATTATCAAAAATAGTCGGATCTTTTGAAATAACTTGAATAATGGCATCAACACCCTTAGAAATACCGGCATCATAATTATTATTTTTAAATTCTGGAGTAATAACCGAGCGAATGATTGTACCGGCTCGGCTATCGGTTAAAACCGGTTCTAAACCATAACCGACTTCTATTTTTAGTTTTCTTTCATTGGAGGCAATTAAAAGTAAGATACCATTGTCATTTCCTTTAGTGCCAATACCCCATTGTTCAAAAACCTCTACGGCTGTGTTTTCAATTACATTTCCTTCCAATGAAGAAAGGGTAACTATAGAGATTTCATTTGAGGTTGAGTCTTTAAATGATTTAAGTTTTAAGTTTAATTCTTTTTCCGTGTTTTCTGAAATTATGTTGGCAAAATCACTGACATAATTAATAGGCTTGGGAAATTGACGAGCATAAACCATTCGCATACCCATGGTTAAACTAACCACAGTTAAAATAACGGCAGTAAATATTTTTTTCATGACCCTCCTTTAAGGGGTTGATAAATCAACTGTCGGTGCTTGTTCGGCAGCTTCAATGGCTTCAAAAAATGCTTTAGCATCAAAGCTAAACAGATTGGCAATTAAGTTGGTGGGAAAGCGTTTAATGGTAGTGTTATAGTCACGGACTAAATCATTAAAACGTTTTCTTTCAACACTAACTCTGTTTTCTGTGCCGGCTAATTCATCCATGAGAGCTAAAACAGTTGTATTTGATTGAAGTTGAGGATAGTTTTCTATAATAACCAGCAATCTTGAAAGAGCTGATTCAACTTGACCAGCTGCTTGAGCTTTATCATTAATGCTGGTAGCACCCGAATATTTGGTTCTGGCATCGGCAATTGCTCCAAAAACATCTTGTTCTTGTTCAAAAATTCCTTTAACAGAATTAACTAAGTTGGGAATAAGATCAAATCTGCGTTGATATTGAGTTTCGACTTGAGCCCATTGACCATCAACATTTTGAGTTTTGGTAATTAGTTTGTTGTAAGTAGAAATAAGGGAAAGTCCAAATATAGCTACAATAGCTAATATTATTAATAAAGATTTTTTCATTTTTGTTTTCACCACCTTTTCACGAGAGTCTAATTTGTACTACTTTTATTGTTTTAAGTATATCTATACCAAGATAAAAAAGCCATTTGATGGGGAAAAAGTATTTTTTCGAGTAGTGTTTTTTATATAGAATTTTGTTGTTTTTAAAAAAGGCTTTGGTTGTTTTGACGCGCTGAAGTTTGGCTTTTGAGGTGAGTTTGTTTTTTACTTTTTTATTTAATCCAGAAGCTCCTTTTAAATGAGTAATTTTTGTGATCGGAGTATAAACAACTTTCCAGCCGGCTTTTTTAAGTCTAATAGCTAAATCAATATCTTCACCATACATAAAAAAGGTTTCATCAAGTAAACCGACCTGATTTAGAGCTTTTTTTCTTAACATAAAAAAAGCTCCAACAGGCGTATCTATTTCATGAGTGGTTTTTAAATTTTTCCAACCTTGGTGATATTGTCCAAAAAGCTTAGATTTGGGAAATAGTTTTTCTAGCCCAAGATAATAGGTCAGACTAGCCCAAGGAGTGGGAAAACCTCGATGAGAGGCAGGGTCTATTTTTCCATTAACAAGATTAACCCTACAGGTAGATAAGCCAATCTTGGAATTTTTATCCATAAAATCAATCATTTTGATTAAAGTGTCTTTGGATATAATCGTATCGGAGTTTAGAAGAAGTTGATAACGACCCTTGGCTTTTCTTAAGCCGGGATTGTTGCCACCGGCAAAACCAAGATTTTTAGCAAGTTCAATTACTTTTACTTTGGGGAAATTTTTTCTAACGGTTTCGGGAGTGTCATCATTAGAGGCATTATCAATTAAAAAAACCTCAAATTTTCCAGTTGGTTTAGTGGCTTTAAAAACCGAGTTAATAGTTTGAAGAGTTAAATCTTTAGTTTTGTAGTTAACAATGATGATAGATAGATCCATTTAATAGCTCCTATTTTAAATCAAGCCAAGTTTAAGGCTTTTTGATAGATTTCTTTTTTAGTTTTATTTTTAAAGATAAAACCAAAGATAATTATTCTTAAAAAAGCCCCGATTTTTAAAAGTCCCCTTAAAATAAAATATTTACAGGAAGAATAGTGTTTTTTATAAAGATATTTTAAACCTTTGAATTCACCTAAAATAGCTCCTTTACTTGAACCGGATGCTTGACCTAAATGAATTAATTTAGGTTTAGAAAAATAATCCAGTTTGATATTATTTTGGCTAGCTCGAAGACAAAAGTCAACATCTTCGCCATACATGAAAATTTTATGATCTAAACCATCTAGTTTTTTATAAACCTCTTGCTTAATTATTAAAGCAGTGCCTCCCAACCAACCGGGATGCTGGTCTTTTTTGAAAAAAGTAATATTTCTTTGTTGATAAGGTTTAAAAAACCAATTAATAATTGGTAAATCATCAATAAATAACATCCAGGCGGTTAATCGATAAAGATTGGGAAGAAAACCTCCTTGAGGCTGAATAGAGCCATCTGAATTTAAAAGCTGGCAAGAAGCAATATCAGAATTGTTGGCCAAAACTAAATCATAAAGCTGTCGAATGGTGTTTTTTTTAAGTAAAGTGTCTGAATTTAAAAGCCAGATATACTTACCTTTGCTTTTTTTGAAACCAAAGTTATTGCCTTTGGCAAAACCCAAGTTTCCTCCAGAAGAATAAACTTTTACCCATGGATGTTTTTTCTTTAAATAATTGATTGAACCATCTTCAGAGCCATTATCAACCAAAATAACTTCTTTTTTTAATTTATCGGTTGAGTTTTTAATTGTTTTTAAACAATCAGAAGTAATTTTTTTAGTTTTATAGTTAATAATAATAATTGATAAATCCATAATTATTTTTTTATTTGTATTTTTATTGCTTGTAAAAGAGATATTAAAAAGACTCCCTGACTACGAATATTAGTAAAAATTAGATGATATGGCAACCAAATAAAGTGTTGTAATAATTTAAATCCGCGAATATTTTTCCAAATAAATAAAAGTTGATTTCTGGCTGACATGATTTTAATTTTTCTTTTGCCAAATATCGTAATGTTAGTGGTTTCATGATTGTGAAATACTTGAGAACGGGGCTCAAACATAATTTTATAGCCATATTTTTCTCTGGCTATCCAAGAAAGGTCAATATCTTCCCAATAAGCGGGTTTATAAAGTAAATCAAATCCCCCTACTTGTAAAAACTTCTTTTTATCAAGCATCATTGAACCACCGGAAGCCCAACAGTTTTTAGTTGGTTGGTTTAGATTAGTTATTTTGACGGCTTGATGAATAAATAAACCACGTTTAAATTGGCATTTATTTTTGCCCGAGATTTCTCTTTTACCATTTACAGTTTGGATTTCTAAACAATTGACGGCAAACATTTTCGGATCATTAAAGTGTTTAATTAAGGGTTTTAAAAAATTAAGCTTGGGAACTACATCAGAATTAAGTAAAAAAACCAAGTTATTTTTGGCGGCTTTAATACCAATATTACAAGTTTGGGCAAATCTCTGGTTAACTTTGTTACTAATAACTTTAACTTGGGAAAAGTGTTTTTTTAAATAAGCAGTAGTATCATCCGGAGAGCAATCGTCAACTACAATAATTTCACTATTTTTTGGACAAGCTTTTATAATTTTAGGCAAGTGTTTAATTAAAGGGTTTTTTTTGTAGTTGGGAATAACAAAAGAGACTGGTTTCATATTAATCTGCCTTTACCCAAGCGATTAAGGAAAAAGTCTTTGACTGCTTGTTTTTCTCCTTCTCTACCATTTATTATTTGTTTTAAAGCTTGACGAAGAAGAGCAAACTTTGTTCTTAGTGAAGCATAATTCATGCCAAATATTAACCGGTTTCTAGTGATGTAATAGTCATGGAGTTTAGATCCCGAACCGCTACTGGCCGAACTTTTGTGGTAAATAAAACTTTTAGGTTGGTAAAGAATTTTAAAACCATTTTTAAAAGCTCGATAAGAAAAGTCGGCATCTTCAAAATAAAGAAAATATTTTGGGTCAAGCAAACCAATTGTCTCAAAAACTTGTTTTTTGACTAAAAGACAGCAGGCATTAGCAAAATCAATTGATCTAGATTGGTCGTGCTGACCTTTATCCACTTGATTAACACCAGTGTGAACAGCAAGAACATTGTCCCAATCAAAATAACCACCGGCATACCAAATAACTTTACCCAGCTCTGATTTTTTATATCTATCTTTATGGTATTCATAACCTTTAGCAAAATAAATTTTAGGAACCACCAAATCAGCTCCATCTTTGGCTGATTTTAAAAGGTGTTTTAAAAAATATCTATCTACTTCAACATCATTATTAATAAGTAAAAACAAGTCGAATTTTTTCTTTAAACCTCTTTTTATGCCCAAGTTATTGCCTGCGGCAAAGCCGGTATTTTGATTAACGGTAATTAGTTGAATTGATCTTCTTTTTTTAAGGGCGGTTTTTAGGGTTCCGTCTGGTACCGGACTGTTATCAATTACCGTAATATGGTTAGTATAGCCAGAGGGAACCAAAGACTGCTTTAGAGAGTCAAGGGTTTCCAGTGTCATCTTGGGGTTTTGATACTCCAAGATAATAGTACAGACTTTTTTGATTTTCTTTTTAACCATAAAAGGATGTGAGTATTATATCAAAAACTGAGTAGTAGTTAGGATTAATGGTTAATTTTCTTTTCTTGATAGTATTTCTTGTTTTTTAATTTCTCTGGTAATAAGTTTTTGTTTTTATCCGGATATATTTCATAACCTTTGCCATAGTTTAGGTTTTTCATGAGTTTTGTCGGAGCATTACGGAGATGTAGAGGGATTGGCAGGTTACCATGTTTTTTAATATCTGCTTGGGCAGCACGAAGAGCATTATAACTAGAGCGGTCTTTTTTAGCTTTGGAAAGATAGACCACACCATGGGCCAAATTAATGGCACATTCAGGTAAGCCAATAACTTGACAGGCTTTGAAAACCTCGTTGGCAACCACTAAAGCCGTAGGTTGAGCCATGCCAATATCTTCTGAAGAAAAAATAACCATTCTGCGGGCAATAAATAGAGGATCTTCGCCTGATTCAAGCATGCGTGACATGTAGTATAAGGCGGCATCCGGGTTGCTCGCCCTCATAGATTTAATAAATGCACTGATAGTGTTGTAATGTTGATCTCCGGTTTTATCATAACGAAGAAACTTGCTTTGAAGAGCTAGCTTTAAATTTTTAAGAGTGATGGTTTTGTATAAATTGGCGGTGATTTCTAAAAGATTTAAGGCTTGACGAGCGTCACCATCACTAAACTTAATTAAAAAGTTTTTAGCAGATAAAGAAATTGAATTAATCTTCAAAAAAGACTGGCCTTTTTCGATTATTTTAATGAGTTCTTTGTTATTGTAAGGTTCGAGAATAAAAACCTGACAACGGGAAAGCAAGGGGCTAATAACCGAAAAGCTGGGGTTTTCAGTAGTGGCGCCGATTAAAATAATGGTGCCATTTTCAACATAAGGGAGCAAAAAATCTTGTTGAGCTTTATTAAAACGGTGAATTTCGTCTAGGAAAAGAATGGTTTTTTGTTTTAAAAGAGGAGCTTGGGCTTTTTTAATAATAGCTTTAACATCGGCTTTGCCAGAAGATACGGCCGAAAGATGGAAAAATTGAGATTTGGTTTCAGAGGCTATAATTTTGCTTAAAGTGGTTTTGCCGGAACCCGGAGGACCCCAAAATATCATGGAGTGAATTTGGTCTTTTTTTATTGCCAATTTAATTGGCTTGTTTGAGCCAGTTAAATGAGATTGACCAATAAATTCTTTTAGAGATTTTGGTCGAATTAAATCCGGTAACGGAGGTTTAGCCATACTACCAAATTAAACCCAAAAATGAAGGTTGTCAAGGTTATCCAATAAGGTCCGGCCTAACTTTTTCGGGTTTGAGTACAAACTCGAGTCCTTTAAGTTTCAATAAGGAGACTCCTTCCAGCTTTGCTGTCCCGACTCGGCATTCTGCCGGGTCTCCTGTTAAGGAGTCACCTTTAACTTCAAGAACGGACCTTATTATCTAGAGGGTTCAACCTTACGGAGCTTATCCAGTTATTTTTTCCCAAGGGAATTCGGGGCGGCCAAAATGACCATAGGTGGCTGTTTTTTGATAAATGGGTTGCCTGAGATTTAAAGTTTTTAAAATATTAGGAACAGACATATTTAAAAGTTTTTTGGCAAAATCTTTAATAATTGAGGGTTTTTTCTTTTGAGTATTAAAAGTATTAATGGCATAGGCTACTGGTTTTGGCTTACCAATAACATAGGCAACTTGAACCTCGCAGCGATCAGCTAAATTATTAGCTACAATATTTTTAGCTACATATCTGGCACCATAAGCCCCGCTACGATCAACCTTGGTAGGACATTTGCCCGAAAAACAACCACCACCGACCCTGGCCATACCGCCATAAGAGTCAACTACAATTTTTCTAAAACAGGTAAAACCGCATGTTGATATAGATCTTGCTTGACTTGAAAAGGTTTAATTTTAGAGTTATGGGGTTTGGCCAAAATAATTTTTTTAATTTTATCGGGTTGATAATTTTTGTAGTCAACAACAACTTGGCTTTTACCGTCAGGTCTAAGATAAGGTAAAACCTTTTCTTGAAGTTGGTCCATTTTTTTAGTTAAGCTATGGGCCAGCATAATCGGTAATGGCATTAATTGTTTAGTTTCATTACAAGCATAGCCAAACATCATGCCTTGATCTCCGGCACCACCAGAATTAACCCCTTGGGCAATATCCGAAGACTGTTGGTGAACTAGAACTTGAATATCAAGAGTATGATAGTCAAATTGATAGATTGAAGAATTATACTGAAGTTTTTTTAGTAATTTTTTAGTAATTTTTTGATAATCAATTTGAGCCTTTGTTTTGATTTCTCCGGCTATAATAACTTTATTGCTGGTAACCAAACACTCTATTCCGGCATGAGAATAAGGATCTTGTTTTAAGGCTGAATCTAAAACAGCATCGGATATTTGATCACAGATTTTATCTGGGTGACCGGCACAAACTGATTCAGATGAAAAGGTGGAATAAAACATAATGTCTCCTAAAAAATATCCCTCCATAAAAAGAGGGGTTAATAAAAAAAAGCACTCCAATGAGTGCAGTTATTTTGCTCGATAAATATCGAACCTAATCTATCCCTTTTGGGGTTGGATTGAGCACCGTGCCCCGATTAAATCGGGATCGGATTGCTGAACGGATCAAAGAGCCAAATCTCTAGCCGTTTCTCTTGATTTATTAAATTGTCAAGTTATTTTTGGTTTAGAGTGCCACTAACAACTAATTGATATTTATTTTTAAGTCTTTTTTTAGCCCAGTAACGATTAGAGCGATATAAACTGTGAAAAGTGCCGGCATCTGACCAATAACCTTTTAGTTCTTCCCATTCAAGCTGACCTTTTTTTAGATAAGTATTATTAATATCGGTAACCTCAAATTCACCCCTAGTCGATGGTTTTAATTTTTTAATTATATTAAAAACCTGATTGTCAAAAATATAAAGTCCTGTTACCGCATATGGAGAGACAGGGGTTTTTGGTTTTTCGATAATTTCTTTGATTTTTTTGGGATTATTTTGAAAAAATTTTGGATTACCAAACCTTTCCGGATCAGGAACTTTTTTTAAGAAAAGGCAGGCTCCTTTTTTAAAGTTTTTAATCGGCTTTTTTATATCAGCATCAGTGGTATTATCGCCTAAGATTACAGTAATTGGGCCTCCATCGGCAAAATCTTCGGCATAGCTAATAGCATTAGCAATTCCTTTCGAGCCCTCTTCTTGATAAGCATATTCTAGGTGCTCTATTCCAAGATCTTTCCCGTTTTTTAAAACGTTGATAAATTGACCAGAATGAACATCGCCAGTAACAATAAGAATATTTTTTATGCCGGCATTTACCATGGTTTTAATTGGATAGTAAATCATTGGCTGGTCATAAATTGGTAAAAGGTGTTTATTGGTGGGAAGAGTAAGCGGGTAAAGTCGTGAACCTTTGCCTCCAGCTAAAATAATACCTTTCATAGTCTCCTTTAAGCTCTGAGGCTTAAGAAAATTAATATAACGATTGAGAGTAAGCTAATAGTTAAATATTCAAGAATAACCGGTAAATAAAGGGTTTTATCTTTGACGTGAATTAAGATTCCCCAAAGAAAATAACTTAAGCCTATGATTATTGAAGTAATAATACGAAAGTTTGGAAATTGAAAAAAGATTAAACCTAAAAACCCCAAGATTATAGCTAAGGTTAAATAACTGTATGCTGGTTTGATTTTTTTCATTTTATAAAACTAAACCCGGTTGAACAATTATCAACAGGAGTAATAGTATACCTAAAAATATTAAATGAGCCAAGCCTCGACCAGATAGTCTGATAATTTTCTTTTTGGCAATGATGAGGCTATCGATAGCGATAATCAATAATAAAATTAAGGTTAAACTAATTGACATGGATTTGGTTAAATCAAATGTACTTAATAAAGGCGGAGTGGTAATTTCGGCCAGAACCGCTTCCGCCGGTTGATCAATTTTACTTGTTTGAGATAAGCTGGTATCAGTTGTAGTTCCAAACATTTGAACCACTAAAGTGGTTTCTTGGCCTTGAAAAGTATCGTGAATAACCACAATCCCAATATCTCTATAACGACTAGATAAAATATTATCTCTGTGAGTAGGTGAGTTCATCCAAGCTTTGACAACCGAATTTGAATCTTGAAAATCTCTGGCTAAATTTTCACCGGCATATAAATATTTATAGTCGGCTTCTTTGAAAAAACTCCAAGGAGTTTTACCTTCCGGTGAAGTGTGAGCCCAATAGTTTTTGTTAATCATGTCAGCGGCTTTTTTAGTAGCGGCTTCGACTAAAATTGGATTAAGTTTAAGCTCTCCTAAGCCATTTTCCTTACGTTTTTGATTGGTTAGTTCAATTAATTCCTGAGTGGTAACTGAAGAAGCTAGACCTAAAACTCCGGGAATAGATTTACCAATAAGGCTAAAAATGATTTGACTGGCCATGATAATTATTATGAAAATACTTAAAGAAGAGGCGTGAAGAGATTTAGCTTTATAATTATTCGAAGATCTGGGGGTAAATAAATGGGATAGGGTTTTAATCATGAAGTTATTTTACCTGACGCGACGGCGATAAAACAAGAAGAGAAGTAAAATAAGTAGAATCAGCAATAAAAGCCAAAGCCATGAAAAAGCGGTTTTTTGGGTGCCTAAAATTTCCGGGTTACTAGCGGTAATATTTTTTTGATTGATTTCAGCCGAAGAAGTAGCTTTTCCCAAAACTTCAAATCCCGTTGCCGGACCGGGAGCAATAAAAGCACCTAAAACTCCTCCGGTAGTAGCACTAACTTCATTTGAAGCACTACTGGAACCACAATCAGTTACCGCATAAACAATAAAATAGTAGGTGGTTCCCGAGGATAATCCGGAAACAGTGTAGTTAGTTACATTTCCTATATTATTAGCTCCGTAAATATACGATCCGGGGTTTAAACCATAAGAAATAGAATAGTGAGTAACTGTTTCCGTAGGTGCTGTCCAGCTTAAACTAATCACACTGGAACTGACGGTGGTGGCAGTTAAGTTTGTTGGCGCTGAAGGAACTACACATGTTGCGGGACTGAGGCTAGGGGGCGGTACTAACTCAAAACCTAAATCTAAATTAAAAGCTGTGATGATCTCTCTATAATTATTATCTGCTGATTCCTGCATGGTAACAGTAAAGTTATAATCTTGACTTTCTCCGGTAGCTATATTTGATAATTTTAAAAATCCATAATTATTGAAATTAGTTAAATTATCTTCATAAATATTTATTGTCTCCCCGCTTTTTTTGATACTTATGGTTAAAACATCACTTAGGCCGTTTGTAGGAACTAAATCAACTGTCTCGATAGCAAAATCAGCATCCTGATCATAATTGTTAACCCCTTGGATGGTTTTAGTAATATTCCAACCGGGATAAATATTAAGTTCTGAAAATAAAGGACCGGTGGGAGAAGGATTACAACCATCACCATCACAGACTATACTTAAATCTTGAGCTAATACCGGTTTTCTGCCAAAGGCTAAAATATTAAGTAAAAGTATGAAGAAAATAAATATCTTTTTTTTCATAAAATTAGTAATTTAAGGTTTTTTCTAAAATTGTATCGGGCATATTTGTGCCAGTTAAAGTAATTTTTAAATTGATAGTTTCTATACTTTGATGATATACGCATACTTTTCCCAATGAAGAACAAATAGCAAGTTTTAGATCATCCCGAGTAATAATATTTTGTCCTTTAATTTCAATCTTACCTATAATACCTTGTGGTCCTTGATCAGAATCATAGGTAATTTCATAGTTTAAATCATCCCAATCATTAATATTAAAAGTGATAAAACCAACTGATTTTTTATCCTGAGATAAAGAAAAATTAACTTTTAGTTCATTATCAGAGCGATTTTTTCCTCCCGGTGTACCTTGCTCTATTGCTTCTTTATCCCAATATTCAACGGTAGTTAAAGCATCTTCGCAATCATGCCAATTACTTGCAATAGTTCCGTCGTCAGGGTCTTCGTTTCTTTCCATTGACCACTTATTGTCATCATTTATACCGGCTGGCCAAGCCTGGTTTTTCCAAGCAGTATCGATAATTTCATCAAAAGTATTTTTTAATATTAATTCTTCTCCGTCATTGTCAAGATTAAGACTGGCTGTTACCCAATCCGGAATAACATTAATATTTGAGTCGTCTTTGTTGGAATTAGAAATCAAAAAGTATCCATTGGCGGGAATTATACTGAGGTTTGGAATAGTTAAATCAACTCCCAAATTTCCACCATTAGTTATTTGCCAGTTGGAGAGATCAATATCTTGATTAGTAGTATTTCTTAATTCTATCCATTCGTCAGTGGTTGATTTTGTCGACCCCATCCACATTAGTTCGTTAATGACCACATCTCCCGAGAATATTTCTTCCGATGGTTCTTTTTCTAAAGTTGTTGCGAAAACAATATCAGATAGGTCTGAACAATTTACGGACGCATCGCAAGTTTTAATTGCAAAACAATAACCTGTTTCGGGGGTCAGTCCGGTAATTTCAAAATATTCAGATTCATCGGGAAATTTTGGAACCGGAGGCTTGTTAACTTTATTAGCTAAATCCCAATCGTTAATATCGCAAACTCCGGAAAATTCTTCCCAGTAACGAATGTCATAAGAAGTAAGCCTGGTTGAATTTGTATCTATAATATCCGCCGGAGCTGTCCAAGATAAAATAACAGAAGTATCATCAATGTCATCATCAGAATATATTTCTAAATCAATAATATTTTCAGGCGATTCATTGTCTAAATGGACTTTGATTAAATTAGGTGTTTCTATATTGCCAGCTTCATCAATTGAACGATAATAAATATTATATTTGCCAGAAATGCTAGTATAGTTAATTGTAAAAAACTCTTCTGTTTCTTCTAAATAAATCCAATCGTCTGGATTTATTTCAATGCCATCATTTTGTATTTGATATTGTCTAGTAGCTCCTGGTTCATTACTTGAGAGATAAAATTCGGTAAATTCGTTGGCTACAACTTCCGTAGTGGTTACTTTATCTAAATAAACCCAGGATTGACTATAATAATCCAAATCCATACCATTTGTGTTGCCCGCGTAAAAAGATATCCCCAAAGAATCATCTTCAAACTGAGTTAAATCAATATATGCTTGTTGCCAGCCAGTAGAATAAGTTTCAGCTTCATTGTCATAGTAACCGGTATCGTATAAATCGTCTTGATAATAATCCACATCAAAAGCATTGAGATTAAAAACTTGTTGACCGTTAATAACTGCACTAAATCCAGGTTCATCCCAAGGATAAGAATCATATGTGTAAAAGTTGTACCAAAAGCTTAAATTTTTAGCTCTCGAAGAAATGCTTTGACCTAAACCGTTTAACCAAATTTCATTTCCCGGATCAGTTGTTCTGCCAATTTTCGCATTTTGAGTGCCTTGTTTTGCGGTTGACTCAAATTCGCTACTTAATCTTTCCGTATCCCCTCGTTCCGTCCAGTCGGCAATTGAACCACCTGTTTCAAAACCACTATTTTCTATTTTTTCGTCAACAACTAAGCCATTGTCAACTGTTAAAGTTGTTTCCGGCACCATCCAGTCATCAGCCATAGAAATAGTGATTCCGGAAATAGTTATAGTGTCGGAAAAATAAGCGTTAGTCGGTGTAATTTGAAAAAAGCTAATTCCAAATAACCAAAAAATTAATATTTTAAGTTTATTTTTCGAGCTCTTTTTTTTATTTTTTTTAACTTGTAAATACTTTTTTTCCACTTCTTTTTCAATTGTTTTTTTGATATTTAAAATCTCACTGAGAATAATTAAGACTGCCGGTAAAACAACCAAAAGCCCAAAACCCAAGGGTTTTTTTGTCCAAACAGATAAATAACCTAAAAGGGGTAAGGAAAAAATAACTTTTCCCTTTATTTGCGAGGGTTTAATTTCAGCTATATCTTGAGAACTATTAGCATCACCTTTGGTTGTATAAATAGTTTTATTGTCTTGGCTATTAATTTCGATTAACCGGTGAGTAATAGAAATATTGGGATTATCTTTAGAGGTGTATGTGATAATGTCATCTTTTTTTAAAATACTTGGATTAATTTTTTGAGAAATAATAACTGATCCTGTTTTGATCGCAGGTTCCATTGAGCCGGACATTACTCTTAAAACTTGAAATTTTTTAACCGGATTAAAAGCGGTAAAAATTAAAAGTAAAACAACTAAAGTTAAAGCCACGGTTAAAATCGACTGAAAAATATTAGCTATTTTTTTAAGTTTTTTATTAATCATAATTTAAAACCTTTATCGATTGCTTAAATCGGATTTATAAAAACCCTTTTTAAGCAATCTAAAAAGCATTAACTTGTTTAAGTTATTGAACTTGTTCTCCAATAATTTCCCAAGTTACACCAGTTAAACTCTTGCCTTGAATATCATTTCCGGCATCACTTTTCACTCGTGCTTCTATAGTGTAGTTATGAGAATTAGCTACACCATCTGAACTAGCTTCGACTGTAATTCCAGTTGTGTTAGAAATGGGTCTTAATTCACTGTTCCACCATTCTAATGTTTGCCAACCCAAAGAGTAATTACCATCATTCAAATCGGTAATTTTAATTTCAATTTGATCTTTTAAAAGAGACCAATCATCTCCATTTAGACTGGTTGCAGCAGTTAAACGAGTATAGGGTCTGAGGTCAATAGGACTACCGCTTATATTTCTGAGCCAAATATTACCACTGGCTTCAAAGTCTGGATAAAGACCCGGAATAGTTAAATTCAAGTCAATCAAATCAGTGCTATTTGTATCATAGCCAGAATCAGTATTATCGGTTGTATGATTTGATTCCAAATCCGCAGTTCCCATAGCTATGGTAACTCCGGTAACAGTAACCGTATCGTTAAAATAAGCGATTGTGGCACTGGTTACACCGGCAATTGTTAAAGCAATCATGCTTAAACTTATAATTATTTTTTTTGTCATTTATTTTCACCTTCTTTCAAATAAAACTAAATTTTTAATAAAAGTGGGCAGGTTTTTGGTTTAAATTATCTGAATGCCGTCAAAAATTAAATCAAAGATAATACTACCGTCTTTAATTTCATTGCCCGCATTTTCAGATATACTAAAATTAACCACCCATGGACCGGCTTCGGCATCTTTAGCTAAAGTTGGTTCTAGGTAAGTGCTGGAATTTTCTCTCCATACTCTCAGGCTATATTTGCCTGTTGAATGACTTCCGTCACTCCAAGTAATTTCCATAAAAACATCGTCCCATAAGTCTGCAATGTCATAACTGGTAATATCAACAGTTGGGAGAATTTTTAAAGTAATGGGTGAACTGCTTTCGTTTTTTAGATAAATCCAATAAGAGTCTTCCCAGCCCGGATAAAGATTAGTCCATCTTTCCGGAAATGCCGGAGTGGTTGAGTCGTCCCAAGCACTTTTTTGACCATCTTTGTCAGTGTCAATGGCAATTTTTAAATCAGCATTACCTGTAGCAAAAGTGTTAGGTCCACTGGTTGCTTTGTCGGAAAAAGCAGCGTAAACAGCACCAGCGACTAAACTTATAATGGTAGTAATAGCAAAAATACTTAAAAGTATTTTTTTCATTTTGTTTTCACCCCCTTTAACAAAAAACCGACCAAATGGTCGGTTAAGATTTATTTATAGTATTTGTTTATTAACTGTATTCATTTAAAAAAACCCAGTTTTTTTCCTGGGCAGGTAAAATTATTTAATACTATAACTTATGCTATGTCAATAACCTAGAGTATTTGATTATATATTTAAGGTTCGGAACCTTAAATATTTTCTAAAATTAAAGTTTTGATTTGATTAGTTTCTTTTTCTTTCATATTAGCTTCTACATACTTTTGATAATTTTGTTGAAATTTAAATATATATTCTGGGTGTAACCATTCTGGTAATTTAACTTTGTTAATAAAGGCTGGGTAAGAAGAATGAGTGTAGTTTGAAAGTTTCTTGGTTAATTTTTGGGGATTTTGGTGAATATATTTAGAAAGATAGAGAAGTTGCTTGTCTGAATCTATGGTAACATTTTTAAATTTGCTTTCAAAAAGTGTACCAGTATGTTTATATTTATATTGAAAATACATGGCGTAAGTAATAGTTAATCGTCTCATTAAATTAGAAATATTAGTTTTTTTATCAGCTTCAGGGAGTTGTTTTAAAATTAAATGGAAGTGATTAGGCATTAAACAATAAGCAACTAAATGAACAGTATATTTAAGGTTCGGAACCTTAAATAGATTTGGAAACAACAAAACATTTTGGCGAGGTTAAGCGCCAAAGTGTTAAGTTTTTGTTTATTGACTAACTAAGCTGCAGTAGTTGCCTTGGTTGGAGGAGTGGCTGCAGATGCAGGAGTGTCAGTAGCTGGGTGACTAACAGGAGTTACGGGAGTATCTGTTGTTGGGGTTGGGGTTGGAGTAACTGGTGTGTCTGTTGCAGGAACATCAGGGGTTGGAGTTGGAGTAACTGGTGTGTCTCCTGGTAAGGTGGGTTCTGCTGGTACATCAGCTGGAGTTACGGGAGTATCTGTTGTTGGGGTTGGGGTTGGAGTAACTGGTGTGTCTGTTGCAGGAACATCAGGGGTTGGAGTTGGAGTAACTGGTGTTACTGGGTTTTGTTGATCGTCCATTTAAAAACTCACCTCCTTTGTAATATAACTACTATACTTTGAAAACTCAGGATTATGCAAGTTTAAAATCGATCGGTATATATAAGGCTCCGCGAGTAACGCCTAGTTTTTTAATAAAACCTTTTTTGATTAGATGTTTAAGGTCGTAATGAATGCTTCTTTTGGAAGTGCTTATAAAACGACGTTTTATAAAATCAAAAGAAACTATTTTATGAGTAGTAATAACTCTAAGAATTTCTCTTCTTCTAAGCAGTAAAGTATCCGGGTCAGGCAGAATAATAGACATAATTAATTTGTATCACTTCTTGCAAGATATTGCAAGATATTGCGAAATAATTCAAGATATTATAAGGATAATAACTAAAAATGAAGTTGAGAAAGAGCGGTTTTGATTTGATTGATTTTAGCTGAATTTAAGCCGATATTTTGAAGTTGTTTTTCTTTAAGTTGGCTTAAATCTTGACATAAAACCAGATTGTTTTGAAATAAAAGCTTAAGATCGTGGGGAGATAAAAAGTTAAAGCAAGTTAAGGGGTGAAGATTGTGTTTTTCGATTAACTGCTCCAAACTCCCCTGCTTTGGATAATTCCAAGCAAGTAAATCCATTTTTTTACAACTACCATATTTAATGGCACTGGTAGTTAATCTGGTATTGGTAACTAGCCAAACTTTATTAAAGTCTTTTTTTAAGTCTTCAAATCTGGCTTGGGTATAAAGAGCTTCCTTGACTCTGGTTTTTATCCCTTGACGATTATGAAATTTACACTCAACTAAATGAACTTGATTATCTTTTTTGGCAATAATATCAATTTCGTGTTCTATGCACTTGCCCTTCATCATAGTTTGGGTTTGAGTGGTGTAACCAAGCTTATCTAGTAGCCTAGCTATGAAGTTTTCAAAAGGATAGCCGGAAGGGCCTAAATTAAAAAGGGCGTTTTTTAAAGAATAACGATATTCTTGTCCGGATTGATACTGATTTAAAAGATTAAAAACTAGTTTATATATTTCTTTGGTGGTAATAGTGCCGTGAAGTTGATTGGTTAAAGAAATTAAAATTTTATTGATTACATCTGGTTTGGCTCCAACTCTTTTAAGTGAATTTCTAATTTTGGTTTCATCAAATTTCTCTTTTTTGCCCGAAGCTTTTAGAACAACAATAGCCATACTATATATGATAAGGGACTTTGGTTTTAAAATCGACTGTTAATAATCTTTTGGTTATTTTATCAAGCAAAGTTTTATCATAACCTTGCTTAATAATTTCTTTGGGTTTAATTTTTTTATCAATTAGAAGTTTTAAAATAGGATCGGCTTTGAGATATGAAAAACCAAGTTCTTTTTCATCGGTTTGATCTTTCCAAAGACCGGCCGAAGGGGCTTGAGAAATAATTTTGGGGGGAATTTTTAAATATTTTGCCAGTTTAATTATTTGAAGTTTATAGAGGTGAGAAATAGGATTAATATCCGAAGCCTCATCACCAAAACGAGTGTAATAGCCAAGAAGTTTTTCTGATTTGTTTTCGGTGCCAATGACAAGAGTTTTAAGTTTTTTAGATTGATCAAAAAGACAGGTCATTCGGGTTCTAGCTAAAATATTACCAAAACGAAGTCGGTTTTTTTTAGCATTTAGTTTAATAGCCAGTTTGTCTACCGAGCGAGAAAGTTTGATAATTATTTTTTGATTGGTGGGAATTTTTAATTGGTTGATAATAAGAGTTGAATAATAGATTGATTGTCGTTTATATGGTAGTTCAAGAGTATAGATATTATCTTTTCCTAAAGCATTAACAGCTAAAGCTAAAGCAACAGAAGAATCAATGCCTCCAGAGACAGCCACTATTCCTTTTTTAAAACCTTGGGATTTAAATGTGGTTTTTAAAAAATCAGTAATTTTTTTTACTTCTTTGGCTGGGTTAATTTCCATAAGTTAAATTATACCTTATGATAAAAAAATTAACCGATAACATTTTTACCTTCTATGACTATTCTTTCCACCTTACCATACAGTTTCCAACCCTTAAACGGTGTCCAGCCACTTGTGCTTTGATGCTTTTTTAAATTCTTTTAAGTTCTTGCCATTGGTGCCAAAATGAAATCCAATCATACACTTTGACTTTTTTTCAGCCAGTTTGATTTTATCTAATAATCGTTTATAACTGACTGTAGGAATTGGGTTATTAGGCATATCTAATATCATGCCAAATCCACCAGCCACAGCTGCCTCAGAACCAGTGGTAAAATCTTCTTTTTCAATCGCCCCTGGTTCTCTTAAATGCACATGAACATCTATTAAAGGCGGCCATCTTAATTTTGTCATACTTTAGCCTTTTAAAATCGCTTCTAAAAGCGCCATCCTTACATAAAGACCTGATCTCATTTGCGGAAAATATTTGGCTCGTTTATCGTCATCGACTTCATACATAATTTCCCCGACCCTAGGCAATGGATGCATTATCATAGCTTTTTTCTTCATCGTGTTTACCATATGCCTGGTTAAGATAAACTTACCTTTTAACCTTTCATACTCATCCAGCTTACCAGCTTTTTCAAACCATTCCTTTTGCACTCTTGTCATATACACCACATCTGCTTTAGGTAATACTTTAGATAAGTTGTCGGTTTCTGAAATTTTTACTTTTTTACTCAAATCCTTGACATATTTTCTTGGAGCCATTAACTCTTTAGGTGATACAAAAATAAATTTATTTTTCCTTCCGGTCACTGTTAATACTTTTGCCAATGACTTAATCGTTCTACCATACAACAAATCACCTACCATTGCCACGTTTAAACCATCCATTTTCTTATGATGATTATAAATAGTATACAAATCCAATAATGCCTGAGTAGGATGTTCTTTGGTCCCAGAACCTCCATTTATTATTGGCACATTAGATATTGAAGCTGCCACCTCAGACGAATTATTCTCTGGGTGTCTAATCACCACTGCATCTGCTCCGGTAGTTTGATGAATACTTTTAATCGTATCCTCTAAAGACTCTCCTTTAGCTACGCTAGAATATTGAGTCATTCCATGAATCGCTATTGTATAGGCTCCTAATCTTCGTGCTGCTGCTTCAAATGAGGAAAAAGTTCTGGTTGAGGGTTGATAAAATAAAATCGCTACTGTCATGCCTTTTAATGGTTCATAAACATTATGTGTCTCTACATTTTTTTTCATTACATCAACTTTTTTAAACAACTCTTTAATCTGTGATTTTCTTTTAATTTGATCCACAGTAATATATGATTGTTTATAAATCCATGATTTTTTCATAATTATTTTCCTTTTTATCTACTATTTTTTAATAACCATAACATTAAACCCTTTTGGGCGTGCAGCCTATTTTCTGCCTCTTTAAACACCACTGACTGGGGTCCATCAATCACCGCTGAAGCTACCTCCTTTTCCCTATAAGCCGGTAGACAATGCATAAATATGGCTTGTTTTTTAGCCAAACTCATTAACTTTTCAGTTACCTGATACTTTGGAAAAATCTTTAGTCTTTTTTTCTTTTCAGCTTCCAAGCCCATACTAATCCAAGTGTCAGTTACTACTACATCTGCCTTTTTAATCGCTTTTTTAGGATCATCAGTTTCCACCACCTTGCCTTTGTATTGTTTGGTTTCTCGTACTACCTTTCGGTTCATTTCATAACCTTTAGGTGAACCGCATCTAAATTCATTACCAAGCATGGCTGACATTAATGCCAAAGAATGAGTCACATTATTATCTCCATCACCTAAATAAGCTACCACTAATTTTTTATATCTGCCTAATTCTTCCCAAATAGTTAAATAATCAGCCAAGATTTGACATGGATGTTCCAAGTCTGATAAACCATTAATTACTGGCACGGTTGATCCTTTGGCTAGTTCTTCCACAGTTTCATGTTTAAAAGTTCTGGCAAAAATTAAATCTGCCATTGAACTACTAACAATTCCTACATCACTGGCTGATTCTCTTTTCCCCATTTGAATATCATCAGGGCTTAAATAAATCGAATGACCCCCAAGTTGAGTCATGCCAATGTCAAAAGAAATTCTGGTTCTCAAAGACGGCTTTTCATAGATTGATACTAATGTCTTTTGCTTTAACACTGGTTTATTTTTACCTTTAATTTTAAGCTCTTTCTTTAATTTCTTAGACAGTTTTAATATTTCTTCTAATTCTTTAGTAGAAAAATCATTTATTCTCAAACAATGCCTAACTTTCATAATTTACTCCTAAAAAAAACACCCTTCCGGGTGTTTAATTATTATTTTTTACTTGGTGCTGCAGTTTTTTTATTTTTCATTTTTAAAAAAAGAGCTGTTGGGCTCTAGGATTTAACTATATTTAGCTTTAAAAAATTTGTCAATCCCCAATTATTTTTTAAAACCTTGGGATTTAAATTAAGTTAAATTATACCTTGTTATCCGTCGTATTTCTCCTGCTTTGCAGGAGCGTTGCCTTCGGCAATCCTCCGTCACTAGCTTCATGTCCTTTGATCGGTAGGCTACTATTGCCAGCAAAATTTTATACTCCCTCCATCTACTCTTAGGGCTTCCTTGGACAAACGCAATCTGTTTATGTGGGTTTGAAAAAAGTTGCCAGGGGTCTTGCACATACCAGCATTTAAGCCTAATATACTCTTATGAGTGAAATTAGGTAGCAACCCAACATTAAAGCTATTCAGAACAAGGTTTTATAGTCTAGGGCTTCAAATTAGATTAGCTGCTAAAAATGTTATAGATGAGTTAGAATATAAAGCTTTGGTTCCTAAAAAAAAGATACTGAAGTCTTTAAAAATGCAAAAGCCTTTGGTGGCGAAACTTTAAGTTTTTTAGCAGATAATCTAACAACAAAACTTAAACCCGTTAAACCCACTAAAGATCAAATTGAAGTATTTCGATCTTTAATGGATAGCGTTGCAAATGGAACACTGTTTCTAGTCTCCTCAGAAGGAGTGGTTGACAAGAAAAAAGGACCGTTTTTAACACAACACTACAAAGCTTGCGCCGATGCAGAGGGAAAGTCAGTTCACCAGAAAGCAAATTTGTTGAACAGTAAGCATGTCAACATGATGGTTAGGTGGGGTGTAAATGAACCATTCCCGTGTGGATTATCAATATGGGGACGAGTCGGTATAAAACCAACACAGTCAATTAATTTTATAACATTTCCCAAACAACCACTTACTGCTAAAGATGCTCAAAAAACACTTCAAATACCTGAAGTTGATGGTAAATCGACTCAAACAGTTGGTGTTTTTAATCAAGGAAAGAGGATTATCATTAGTCGTAAAGGTGTGTATAAAGGCAAAAAAATATCCATGGTTAATCAATTTCACTTAATTGGATCTTTTGATGGAAAAGAAACAGGTAGAACTTATTGGATGTATGGAAGCAATGGGGCTAATAATAAAACGACAGTTACACCAGTTGTAAAAGCTTATGGACTAGTTCCTAATAAAGTTTAAGCAAAAAATAAACTCTTTACCCTCCCCAATTTTTCAGTCTAATATATTACCTAGATGAAACTCACTCGTAAATTCTCAACTTCCGGTAAATACTCCAAAGCCTTAAATCTTCCCCGCGAATTCTTGAAAATCTTAAAATGGCGACAAAATCAGAACTTAACCATTGAGTTATAGACAAAAAGAACAAGAGATTAATCATCAAAGATGCTAAGTGATATTAAGCAACAAACCGTGGGCGCACCTGGCCAGGCACGTGCCAATTTGCAGTTATGTGACCCTAACGACATTCAGCTTGAACCAATTTTAGAAAGACTCGAGAAGTTGCGTCTTATTCATGATCAGAAATAAGAGCGAAAGTAACTAGTAGCGATTTAGACGTTGACTTAAGATACTTATTTGGCAAGAAGTTTGTAACCTTCAAAAATAGCATCGAGGATAAAGGATGTTAGTGGAATATGATTTGTTTTTACTTGTGACTCTCCTAAATAAGTATAATAAGCCTGCTTTTTCTCTTTTTTGATCAATATTGGAGCTATAGTATATTTGAAAGCGAGAATGAGCATTAACAATCGACCAACTCTTCCATTTCCATCAGAAAAGGGGTGAATTTGCTCGAACCGAGCATGAGTTTGAGCTATCTGCTCTACTTGAGTAAGTAAATCCTTCTGCAGCTGATTAAATTCATCAATATATTCGCTCATGTGTTTATCAATACTCATATGGTTTGAGGTTGGAATATTTGCCCCAGCAATTCGAACATTGTGATTTCGGTATTCGCCAGCATTATGCATAATTCCATTCATGAGTATTTGATGAATGTGTTTTATAAACTCTTCGTCAATAAAATTATTATCATCTCTAATCCATCTCATCACAAAACCTAATGCGCCTTGATGATTCTTTGCTTCTTGATGTTCACGAACGCTTTTATTGGGTATGGTTACGTCGTCAAACAGTACTGCTTTTACATCTGGTCCGTTGAATGTGCTACCCTCAATACTATTAGAGTGGTAGGTAAGAGAAAGAAGAAAGTCATCATATATATCTTTCTTTGTCAAAAGTACAGAAAACGGATCTGAAAACTGTTTTTTTAGTTGCTGAAGTTTTTCAATTTTTTTATCTAATTCATCTATTCCAATGGAAATATCACCAAAAGTTTCAAGATACAGAGAATTTATTTTTTCTACAGCTTTTTTTCTAGGCTGACTTTTCCCATTTATCCAACTGTTTAGTGTGGGAAAAGATACATCAAGATCACGTGCGAGATCCTCTTGAGTTTTACCGCTATATTTTTGAATTTTTTGTAACTTTTGTGTGATAGTCATGAGATTGATTATAGATAACTTTATAAAGAAAGTCAATCTTTATAAAGTTTTGAAGAATATATCGTTTTAAACAATGCCGAACATTGCTACGTTGCCTGCCTATTGTGACCCTACGCGGAATCGAACCGCGCTTTCTAGGATGAGAACCTAGTGTCCTAAGCCGATAGACGATAGGGCCAACCGGCTTAAATATAATAAATAAGCCGGTTTTTAATTTTTGAATTAAAAATTAGTATTGAGCAGGACCTCTGTTGAAGTCTTGTCTGGGTTGTGGGGGTCTGGCAACACTAACTCTCATGTTTCTGCCTTCGTAATCTTTTTCGTTAAACATTTCGATTATTTTATCTAGTTCTTCTTGAGAAGACATTTCTACAAAACCAAAACCTTTAGATCTACCGGATTGTTTATCTGAAATAACGATGGCATCGACAACTGTGCCGGCTGTAGCGAAAAGTTCTTTTAACTGATCAGCTGTAACAGTATAAGGCAAGTTGCCTACGTATGCTTTAAAACTCATGTAATATATTCACCCCCTAACATCGCCTTTTGGGGGCGAAAACGGAAATACTCTTTGATTGTACACAAAAATTAGCAAAAAAGAAATGGTTGTTTTTTTATTGATAAGTTTTTTGTTATTTTGATACATTAAGTGAGTATTGATTTTAGCTTAAGCTAATGTATAATTTTTAGTTGTTAACTTCAATATGCCCGGTGAGGCTGAGTCAATTTAAATTTATTTATCTCCTGTGGCAATTTGAAGTGTTTTTTTAGTTTTAATTATTATGAATAGAAATAAAAATTCTTATTTAACCAAAGACGGATTGAAAGAGCTTAAAAAAGAGCTTGAGTTTTTGGTTGAAGAAAAAAAGCCGAAGCTGATTAAAAGGGTAACTATTGCTCGAAATCACGGTGATTTATCTGAGAATAGTGAGTACACAGCGGCTAGAGAAGAATTGTCATTTGCCGAAGTTAGAGTTCGTGAGCTTGAAGAACTAATCAGTAAAGCTAAAATTATTGAGAATTCTAAATCCGATAAAGTAGCTTTGGGTTCTAAAGTAACTGTAAAGATTAATGGTGAGGTTCAAACTTATGAAGTTGTTGGTGAATTAGAAGCTGATCCAATGAAAAAAAAGATTTCCGATACTTCCCCGCTAGGTAAAGCTTTGCTTGGTAAAAAGAAGGGCAGTAAAATAGAGGTTGAAGTTCCGGCCGGAAAAGTAAAGTATTACATTGACAAAATAAATTAGAAATAAAAGAAATTTATAATTTACCCCGGTCAAGTCCGGGGATTTTTTATGATAATATATGCATATGTTCTGGGTAGATAAGTTTGCAAATGAAATAATAAAATCAGGGAAGTATAAACCATATCATGTTGATGATATGAAAACTCCTTCGGGGAAAGTTCATGTTGGTGCTTTGCGGGGAGTCATTATTCACGGCTTGATCCATAGAGCTTTATTAGATAGAAAGGTTAAATCCAACTATACATATGTGATTAATGACATGGATCCTATGGATGGTTTTCCCCATTATTTGCCGAAAAGTTTTAAAAAACATATGGGAGAGCCATTGTTCAAAATACCAAGTCCGGAAAAAGGCTATGTTTCAATGGCGAGGTGTTATGGGGATCAATTTATTAAAGTGTTTAACAATTTAGGATTTAGGCCAAAAATTATTTGGTCTAGTGAATGGTATAAAAAAGGTAAGTTTGACGGGGTAATAAAAGAAGTGCTTGATAGTGTAAAAAAGGTTAGAGAATTATATCATAGTGTTTCAGGGTACAATAAGCCAAAAAATTGGTATCCATATCAAGTAATTTGCCCTAAATGTGGAAAAGTCGGGACTACGATTGTGACTGATTGGGACGGTGAAAAAGTTAGTTTTGAGTGTAAAAAAAATCTAGTTAAGTGGGCTGATGGTTGTGGGTATAAAGGTAAAATTGAGCCGACTGGAAATAACGGTAAGTTGATGTGGAAAGTTGATTGGGCGGCACACTGGAAAATAATCGGAGTAACAATTGAGGGAGCCGGCAAAGATCATATGACCGAGGGTGGTTCACATGATTTGTCTAGTGCTATTTGTGAAAAAGTGTTTAACTATGAAACCCCTTTTAACTTTTTATATGAATGGTTTTTAGCTAAAGGTGGAGCAAAAATGTCGTCATCTAAAGGTGTGGGTACTTCGGCTAAAGAAATCAGTAAAACTTTACCTTTGGAAATTCTAAATTTCTTGTTAATTAAAACTTCTTATAAAAAAGCAATTATTTTTGATCCTAATAATAATGATTCTATTTTAGATTTGTTTGATAACTATGATAAAGCAACTAAACTTTATTATAGCGAGGGTATAAAAAATCCAATGGCAAGAGCTTGGCAATTATCTCAAGTTGAAGAAATTTCTAAAAAAGCTGTATTTTTGCCTCGTTTTAGAGATGTAGTTAACTATACTCAATCTTCTTCGTTAAGTATTTATGATAGATTTGAAAAGATTAAGGGCGGTAAGTTGGGTAAGTTAGATAAAAAAGAGCTTGATAAAAGAATAAAATTTGCCAAAATTTGGATTAAAAATTATGCCCCCGAAGAAAAGAAAGTTGGAGTAGTGAATGATAATGTAAAAGTTGTTTTATCCAGTAAGCAGAAAAAATATTTAAAGTTGGTGGTGGAGCTGATTGATAAAGAGTGGAAGGCTGAAGATCTTCAAGAAGTTCTGTATTATACTGCTAAAGAAAATAAGATTGATGTTAAAAAAGCTTTTGAAGCTATTTATTTGCCTTTGACCGGTAAAAAATATGGGCCTAAGGCGGCTTGGTTTTTATTAGATCTTGATAAAAAAGTCATAATTGAAAAATACAATAAAATTATTAAGGAGTAAATATGGTAAAAAGAGATGAGTTAGTTAAATTTATTCACCAAACAATCGGTGAAGAACTTATTGAGAAGGGTTTGCAAAAAGATGAAGTTGCTAATGGAGTACAGTTTTCCGGAAGTAAAGATGTTGAAAAAGTGGTGCTTGGGGTTAGTTCAAATGAAGACTTTTTAAAAGAAGCTGTTAAGTCTGGTGGGCAATTTTGTATTTTTCATCACGGATATGATCCTAGAGTGTGGAAATCTAGAATTCCAACCTATTCACAAAAAAGATTAAAAGTAATTATTAAAAATAATCTAACAATTATGGGCTTTCATTATTGTTTAGATGCTCATCCTGAATTTGGGAATAATGCCACTATTATCAAAAAACTTGGGGCAAAAATAGATAAACCATTTTGGGAAGAGTGGGGTTATACGGCCAAATTCTCTACCCCACAAGAAGTTAATAAGTTGTCAAAAAAATGCGCTGAAATTTTTGAACATGATATTTTTGCAGTTTTATCCGGACCTAAAAAAATTAAGACAATCGGAGTTGTGTCTGGCGGAGCTAAACCATATGCCCAGAATATAGCTGAAATGGAGCAAAAGGATGTTGAGCTTTTTATTACCGGTGAGACTAGTGAGTCAATCCCCCATAAAATGAAAGAGTCTGGAATTAATTATTTTGCAGGCGGGCACTATGCAACCGAAGTGTTTGGAGTTCAAGAACTTGGTAAAAAGATTAAAGAATATTATAAAGATAAGTTAGAAGTAGAGTTTATTGATATTCCAAATGAGATATAAGTATAATAGTCGAATATGTTAGATATTAAATTTATCAGGGAAAATCAAAAATTAGTTGAGAAGGCTGCCAAAGATAAAGGAATTGATTATAAACCAGTAGCTCAGGTTATTGAACTTGATAAAAAAAGGCGCGAATTACTTGCCAAGGTTGAAGGTTTAAGGGCTTTGAGAAATAAAATAACCAGAAATGATATTGAAAAAGGTAAAGAGATAAAAGTTAAACTTAAAAAAATTGAGCCTGGTTTAAGAAAAATTGAGGCTGAGTTTAAAAAAGTAATGTTGATGATTCCTGGAATACCGGATAAAAGTGTTCCGGTGGGAAAAAATGAGGAAGATAATAAAGTAGTTAAAACTTGGGGTAAAAAACCTGAGTTTTCTACCAAAGGTGGACAGGGGTTTAAGCCAAAAGACCATGTTGAATTGGGAAAATCCCTGGATTTATTGGATCTAAAGAGAGGGGTTAAAGTTGGAGGGTTTCGGGGATATTTCTTAAAAAACGAGGCGGTTTTAATGCAAATGGGAATAATGCAATATGCAATGAATAAGTTGATTGAAAAGGGTTTTAAGCCAATGATTCCGCCAATGATTGTAAAAAAAGAGACTTTAATAAATACAGGCCATTTTCCGTGGGGAAAAGCAGATGTATATAAAACTTCCGATGATGAAGCCGGGCAAAATGAGCGCTTTTTGGCCGGAACAGCTGAAGTGCCTTTGGTCAGCTATCATGCTAATGAAACTTTAAATGAAAAAGATTTGCCGATTTTGTATGCGGGATTTTCTTCTTGTTATAGACGAGAGGTGGGTAACTATGGTCGAGATACAAAAGGGGTTTATCGAGTTCATGAATTTATGAAAATAGAACAAGTGGTAATTTGTAAAAATGACATGAAAGAGTCTTCGGAGTGGTTGGAAAAATTATCCTCTTATTCTGAAGAAATGTTACAAGAATTAAAATTGCCTTACAGAAAAATGATGATGTGTACCGGTGATATGGGTGAACCTCAAATCAAGAAGTATGATATTGAAACTTGGATGCCAGGAAGAAATAGTTACGGAGAGACCATGTCTGATTCGATCATGGGTGAATTTCAATCACGAAGAGCAAACATTAAGTATAGAACTAAAAACAATGAAGTTAAATTTGTTCATATATTAAATAATACGGCTTTGGCAAGTCCGAGAATATTAGTGGCTATTTTTGAAAATTATCAACAAAAAGACGGATCAATTAAAGTACCTGAGGTTTTACAAAAATATGTTAATAAAAAAATATTGGTTAAAAAATGAAGTTTAAGTATTGGTGGAGAAATTTTACTCAAAAAGAAGTTTTAAAAGAAATTAATTCTCCAATTAACGGCTTAATTCAAATAATTAAAGTGTTTGATAAACCAAGACTAATGATTGGAGGAATGATTCAATCTGGTGGATTGGTTAAAAAAATTTGGGAAAAGGCTATTAATAAAATTGTTAAGGATGACCTTAAAGTAAAAAATGCTTTAATAATCGGCTTGGGTTGCGGTGATTGCGCTTTTCAAATTCAAAAAAACTTTCCGAAAGCTAAAATGACTGGAGTAGAGATAGATAAGTATGTAGTAGAGTCAGCAAAATGTTTTTTTGATTTAGCAAAAGTTAAAAAATTAAAGATTTCTATTGCTGATGGAGTTAAGTTTGTGGATAAAAAAGTTAAATTAAAATCAAAAGAAAAGTTTGATTTGATTATTGTTGATGTTTATTTGGGTCAAGAGATGCCAAAAAGTTTTAAGACCAAAAAGTTTTTTAAGAATTTGAAAAAATTGATGTTAAAAGACGGAGTAGTAATTATTAATCATTTGTTTTTTAAAGATTATAAAAAGAAAGCTAAAAAGACTATTGAAACTCTTGATAAAGTTTTTAAAACAATTAAACTGCAAAGAATTGCCAGTAATTTGTTGATTTTCGGATATGTTTAAGTTTTTAGGGAAGATTCTTGATACTAATCAACGCGAGATAAAAAAATTAAAGTTATTAGTGGAAAGAATAAATGAATTGGAGAGTAAATATAAAAAAATAAAAAAATCTGATTTTAAAAAAATTACTTTGGATTTTAAAAAAAGATTAAAAAATGGGGAAAAGTTAGACGATTTGATGATTGAGGCTTTTGCTTTGGCTCGTGAGGCTGCTTTAAGAACAATTGGTTTAAGGCTATATGATGAGCAATTAATGGCGGCTATTTGCTTTCATCAAGGAAAAGTTGCCGAGCAAAAAACAGGAGAAGGAAAAACTTTATCCGCTGTTCCGGCTCTTTATCTTAATGCTCTGTCGGAAAAAGGCTGTCATTTGGTAACGGTGAATGATTATTTGTCTAAAAGAGATGCCGGTTGGAATGGGGTAATTTTTGATTTATTGGGGGTAAGCGTAGGAGTAATTGTTCATGAAAAAGGTTTTGTATTTGATCCAAAATATAAAAATAATAAAGTTGATGATCCCAGGTTGATTCATTTAAAGGAAGGTAATCATTATGAAGCTTATAGGGCAGATATTACTTATGGAACCAATAATGAATTTGGTTTTGATTATTTAAGAGATAATATGGTTCAAAAACTTTCACAAATGACTCAAAGAGGTCATAATTTTTGTATTGTTGACGAGGTTGATTCAATTTTAATTGACGAAGCTAGAACTCCTTTGATAATTTCCGCTCCCGATACCGAACCAACCGATAAATATATGCAGTTTTCTTTATTGGTCAATAGTTTATCTCGCGATACTGATTTTGAAAGTGACGAAAAGCATAAAACAGTTAATTTAACCGAGCATGGGATTAAAAAAATTGAAAAAAAATTAGGAATTGATAATTTGTATGAGAAAGATTTTGATACTATCCATCATTTAGAACAAGCCTTGAAAGCCCGTGAACATTTTCACAAAGATAGAGATTATGTTATTAAAGAAAATGAGATAATTATTGTTGATGAATTTACCGGTCGGTTAATGTTTGGTAGAAGATATTCCGAGGGATTGCATCAGGCAATTGAGGCTAAAGAGAGTGTAACTATTAAACAAGAATCAAAAACATTGGCAACGATTTCGTTTCAAAATTATTTTAGAATGTATAAAACTTTGGCCGGTATGACCGGAACAGCGGCAACCGAAGCTGAAGAGTTTAAAAAGATTTATAATTTAGAAACTGTAGTAATTCCAACTCATAAGCCTTTGATTAGAAAAGATGCCTCTGACATGGTTTTTAAAACTACCAGAGCCAAGTATGGAGCCATTGTTAAAGAGGTTGAAGAAAGACATAAAAAAGGTCAACCGATTTTGATCGGCACTACTTCTATTTCGAAAAATCAGATTATTGACAAGTTTTTAAAACGTAAGAAAATTCCACATCAGGTTTTAAATGCTAAAAATCACTTAAAAGAAGCCAGTATTATTTCTCAAGCCGGAGCAATTGGAGCTGTAACGGTGGCCACCAATATGGCCGGACGAGGAGTAGATATTGTTTTAGGTGGTGACCCAAATGAGTTGTCTAAAAAGAAGTGGCAAAAACAGCATGATAAAGTTCTTGAGGTGGGGGGTCTTCATGTAATTGGAATTGAAAGACATGAATCTCGAAGAATTGACAATCAGTTAAGGGGTAGGGCGGGTAGGCAGGGTGATAGTGGTTCAAGTAGATTTTATGTTTCTTTGGAAGATGACATTATGCGAATTTTTGGCGGGGAACAAATTAGTAAATTAATGACTACTTTAAAGATGCCTGAAGATGTCCCCTTGGAACATGCAATGGTGACCAAGGCTATAGAACAAGCTCAAATAAAAGTTGAGGGTTTTCACTTTGATTCAAGAAAACATTTGGTTGAGTATGACGATGTGATGAATAAACAAAGGGAAATTATTTATAGAAAACGAAGGCAGGTTCTTGATGTGGCCGAGCAAGATAAATCTAAAGAAAAATTAAAAGATAAATTATTGCAAATTTTGACTAAAGAGCTTGACTTAATAGCTGGCAATGGAGTTAATCCCGAAACAGGTGAAGTTGATAGTAAAAAAATAGTAACTGATTTTAATTTAATTGTACCGTTTGATCCAAGATCTCAAAAAAGATTAAAAGAACAGGTTAAAAAATTATCTACCGATAAAGAAATTAGTAATTTATTGTTTAAAACAATTGAAGGGGTTTATAAACAGCGAGAAAGTCAAACCGGTGAAGGGTTGATGAGGGAAATGGAAAAGTTTGTTATGTTATCGACTATTGATAATTTATGGATTAATCATTTGGATGCCATAGATGATTTAAGAGAAGGTATTGGTTTGAGGGGTTATGCTCAAAGAGATCCTTTGGTTGAGTATAAGGCTGAGGCATTTAGCAGTTTTGAGCAATTGATGGGGACAATTGATTATGAAATTGCAAGAAGAATTTTTAGGGTACAAATTACCCAAAGGACTCAACCACAAGCACGAGAAATAAAAGAAGAAGCTCCAGCTATGCAGGCAGATAAAAAAAGTGCTTTTGCTAAAGCGTTTGCCGGAGCTGGTCAATCTCCAGGACCTGCGAAGACTGTCTTTGCAGGTAAAAAGAGAAAGAAAATTGGGAGAAATGATCCGTGTTGGTGCGGGAGTGGGAAAAAATGGAAAAAATGTTGCTATCCGAATAAGGGGTAGCCTACAAGGAGAGTCCCCCGATCAAATCGGGGTGGGTTTGAAGGTTCTTGAGGGTTTGAGGGGAAAATTTTTGGTATACTAAAATTATGAGTTATCCAGAGCCAACTGTGGGGGCGTTTATAAGAAATAAGAAGGGTGATGTTTTGTTGGTTAAATCCCCTAAGTGGGGTAATGGTAAATTATGGACGGTGGCTGGCGGACATGTGGAAATTAATGAAACTATTGAAAAGGCTGTTGAAAGAGAAATTAAAGAAGAGCTTGGTATTGATGTGTTTTTTCAAAAAGTATTTGCGGTTTTTGAATCAATTTTTGATAAAAACTTTTTTAAAAAGAAACATTTTATTTTTTTGGAATGTGAATGTTTTATGGCAAAAGATCAACAAATTAAAGTTGATGGTAAAGAAATTACCGAGGCAAAATGGTTTACTTTAAATAAAGCGTTAAAATTAAATTTGGAAAAGTACACTAAAAGGTCTTTAAAACTATTACTATAAGACCTACAAGGAGAGTCCTTGTAGGTTGTTACTATATAATAGTGAGGTGTTTATGTCTAAATTAATTAATCAAGTAAGAAATGAGTTAAAGAAATATATTGACGTGGAGTATCGGGATGGGGAGAGAAGATTTTTTAAGGAAAAGGTAAAAAATTATGGAGTGAGAACTCCTAACCGACGAAAAGTAGCTAAAGATCTACTTTATTTAATTAAAGACTTAAAAAAAGACAAGGTTTTTAAAATTTGTGAAGAAATGTTAAAAAGTAAGTATAGCGAGGAAGCTACAATTGCTTTTGATTGGGTTTATAGAAGAAAAAATGAGTTTGAGAAAAAAGATTTTACTGTTTTTAAAAGGTGGGTTGAGAAATATGTTGATAATTGGGCCAAGTGCGATGATTTTTGTACTCATAGCTTGGGTTTTTTAATAAATAAATATCCGGAATTATCAAAAAAGTTATTTTTATGGACAAAAAGTAAAAATAGATGGGTAAAAAGGGCATCGGCGGTAACCTACATTTATCCGGTAAATAAACCAAAGGCAATTAATTGGGTGATGAAAACCGCTAAAGCCTTGTTAATGGATTCTGATGATATGGTTCAAAAAGGTTATGGCTGGATGTTAAAAGAGGCCAGTAAAAATCACTTAGAAAAAGTTTTTAATTATGTAATGAGTGAAAAACACCGAATGCCAAGAACGGCTTTAAGATATGCTATTGAAAAAATGGATAAAAAGAAAAAACAAGCAGTTATGTAAAAACAATGTTATTATGGAAATAATGAAATATTTAAAAAAACATTTTTTGGTTTTATTGGGTTTTACATTCTTAACAGTTTCATTAATTTTAATTTTAAAAAATAGATCTTGGATTTTTCCAAAAAATATTTATAAAGAAAATTCTAACTCGTTTATAAGCAAAACAAAAGTTTCTTCTGAGAATATTGTATCTATTGAGAGCTTAGCAAAAGAAACTAATTTACAAAGAAAAATTATTAAATTAGAAGATGGGGTTAATTTTAATGATGTTAAACAAGAGATTCAAGATAACGGGGGGATAGTTTTCTCTGCTGAGAATAATATTGTTATAGCGGAATTGCCAAAAGAAAATGAGTCGAAAATCTTGGGTAAGTTAAATAAATCAGAAAAAATCGAATCTTTAGAGGTTGACTATCCTGTTTTTTTAACTTCTGAGGGTTACGATTGGGGTATTGACAGAATACAAGCGCCAGAAACCTGGGAAATTACTCAAGCTTCTGGTATAAAAATTGGAATTATAGATACTGGAATTGACTATAATCACCCCGATTTAGATCAAAGATATGCCGGTGGCCATGATTTTGTTAATAATGATTCCGATCCATACGATGATAATGGACATGGGACTCATGTTGCTGGCATTGTTTCTGCTGAAATTGATAATTATGGAATTATAGGTGTTGCCCCAAAAGCATTGATTTATAGTCTTAAAATTTTATCATCAGATGGAACCGGTTTTACTTCAGATATGATTAAAGCTATTAGGTGGGCGATTGATAATAATCTTCAAGTTTTAAATTTTTCATTAGGTTCTAATAGAGATAGTAAAATTTTAAAGGAAATTCTTTTAGAGGCTGAGTCTAAAAATATATTATTAGTAGCAGCTTCAGGTAATGAATATGGCCATGATTTACTTTATCCAGCTGCTTATAATTCTGTTATTGCTGTTGGGGCAATTGATAAAAATAATAAATTTGCAAGTTTTTCATCTACTGGGTCAGAATTAGTAGCTCCAGGCGTATCTGTTATATCTACAATTCCAAATGGAAAATATGATTCTCTTTCTGGTACCTCAATGGCCTCCCCTCATGTAACAGGGACTATAGCCTTGATGCTTTCTAATAATAAAACCGCTATTCGAGAAATACTTCATAATACGTCTATTGATTTAGGTGATAAAGGGGTTGATCAATATTATGGATATGGTTTAATTAATGCAATGTCAGCTACTTTAGGGGAAGATGTTTTGTCTCCAATTGTCTCTTTTCTAAATCCAAAGAATGAATCTACTGTAAGTAATTTTGTAGATATTGAATTTAAGGTACAAGATGAAAACCAAATTAAATCAGTAAAACTTTTGATTGATTCAAAAATAGTAAAAGAGTGGCAAAATCCTCCATATAAATATATTTGGAACACTGAATCTTTTCCTATTAAAAAATATACTATATTAGCTGAAGCTATTGATGAAAATAATAATATTGGAAATGCACAAATTAAAGTTAATTTAAAAGCTAAGACTTTGCCAAGTCCATCTGCAAACCCTTCCCCATCGGTAAATCCTTCTCCTTCTATATTTCCATCTCCAAATCCAAGCCCAATATTGTCTCCATCTCCAAGTCCAAACCCTTCCCCTTCGGTAAACCCTTCCCCTTCTATGTCTCCATCTCCAAGTCCAAACCCTTCCCCTTCGGTAAACCCTTCCCCTTCTATGTCTCCATCTCCAAGTCCAAATGATGTTTTTGGTCTAAGACAAAATCCAATATTAAATTCAAAAGAAAATATTCCAACTACAAGTAATTTTAATCAAAGAAATCCAAGGTTTTCTAATAAAGTTTTACAAAATCCATCAATTAATAAAGTATCATCTTTAAATATAAGCCAGTTGTTCTTTAAAATTAAAAATTCTACATTATTTCTAACAAAAAATTTAAAAATATATTTACTCAATTTAAGGCTTGAGTAAATATCATAACTTAAGGGTTAATTTGGTAGCGACGAATGAGAGTTTTGCCTGATTTTAACTGGGTAATGATTTCAAAAATCATGTCTTTTATATCCTGGTGGTAAGTGCAGTTGGTGCCGGAGCAAGTGCCAAAGAGAAGTTCTTTTTGTTGAGATGTTTTTTCTAAATTCAAGGAGCCGGAAATTCCCTGTTTAATATCTTGCGAAGAATAAGTTAAGGTATAATCAATTTGGTCGGCAAATTTTAGATTACCCATAGCTAAGATTAAGGAGTTTTTATCAGTTCTAAGTTTTAGTTTAGTCCAAGGAGTGTTGGGATATTTAGTTTGAGTGGCAATTTTTGATTTATGAGTTCTGGTGATTTTTTTCTTAGCGTAAATAAAGGGGGGTAAAACTAATAAGCCAATTAAGAGAAAAATGGAAATTCCGACTTTTTTCATGGTAATGACATGATATACTTGAGGCAGATTTATGTCAAAAAAAATAAAGATTTTTATTGTAGCGATAGTAGTTTTATTGCTTGGAGGGGGCTCTTATATTTTGCTTAGGCCAAAAAATAAAAGTGGGTTTGTAGAGAGAGAAATTAGTATTAAACAAACTGAAGTGCCGACAATTGAAACTATGGTTTATAAAGATTCTGCAGGGTTTTCTTTTGAATACCCTAGTTTACTTAAAGTAAATGAGGTGGAAATTGACGATGATTCAATTTTTTCTTCTTTGGAGTTGGTTGATAATAATAAGAAAAAATTAATAGTAAAAGTAGTTG
>JAYEMX010000045.1:0-12524 GCA_034718535.1 Patescibacteria group bacterium
AATATCTCAGGTATTATTTTTTTACAAAGGTCCTTTGAGTAAAAAAGGTTTTATTCGTTTTCAACCCGGCTGGATGGCTGAGGGTAATATTTTATGGTTTTGGATAAAAAATTTGGGAATGAGCTTGGGTTTGGCATTGATAGGTTTACAATCAGCAAGTAAAAAATTAGTTAAATTTAGCTTACCTTTTTGGGCTTTATTTTTAATAGCAAACTTATGGATTTTTCAACCGTGGGAATGGGACAATACTAAAATTTTAACTCACTGGTACTTAATGATATCTGTTTTAGGATCACTGACAATAATTAAACTTTTAAGTCATAAAAAAAAGATTTTTAAGATATTAGCGATGGTGGGATTTATAATTAGTATTTGGTCGGGATTTTTGGATACAATAAGATTAACTCAATATAAAAATGTAAAAATTAGATTTTTTAATAATCAGGAATTAAAATTAGTTGAGTGGGTAAAGAGCAACACAAAAAAAGAGTCTAGATTTTTAACGGCAGATAATCACGATCACTGGTTACCTGTTTTAACTGGTAGAAAAATTCTTTTAGGGTTTAAGGGGTGGTTGTGGACATATGGAATAGATTATTCTTATCAAGAAAAAGCAGTTAATCAAATGTTTAAGGGTGACCAAGAAACTAAAAACTTATTGAAAAAATGGGGAGTTAATTATGTTGTGATTGGGCCAAAAGAAAGGATTAAAAAAATAAATGAAAAATTTTATGAAAGTAATTTTAAAAAAGTTTATGAATTGGGTGATACAAAAATATTCGAGATTTCAAACTTTGAATTTACTGATTTTGATAAATAATTTCTTGAATGTACTCAAAAATTGGGTTCCAGTTATTATTATTTGGAATCAAAACCCATTGGCCATAGAGTGAGGCTGGTGGATTATATAGCAAGGCCGGAATATCTTCCGATTGACTACCTTGGTCAATAATACCAGTTCTGATATTGGTTTGGTCTAATTTAACCCCCAATTTAAACAAGTCTAGATAGTCTAGTAATGATAAATCTGTTTTAACCGATTGACTAAAGACTGTTTTTAATTGACTTAATTTTTTGTAATTAAAAAGAGTGTTTGTTTTTAAAAGTTTGTCTTTAAACGAAAGAACTATTCTTTGTTGGCGTTGAGATCTGGCGTAGTCGGTTCCTTCTATGCCTTCAGCATGACGAGAGCGAATATATTTTAAGGCCGTATTACCATCCATGATTTGCTGGCCTGATTTAAATTCAATCTTTTCGTAACGATTTGTTTCAGGCATAACGGTTTCTTTACCAGGAATAGGATATTGATTGTCAATAAAACTATGAGGAATATTAACCTGAATACCTTCAACAATATCAATAGCTTCTTTAAATCCGGAAAAGTCCATTAAAACTGCGTAATGAACCGGTTGATTAATTATTTCGGAAACAGCTGATTTAGCTAAAATTAAACCACCGTTAATTTGTTTGGTTTCTCCAAAATGATAGGCGGTGTTTAATTTGGCACTTAGAGATTCTACCCAGATATCTCTGGGAAGAGAAATTAAAACAGTGTCGGCGGTGGTTTTATTAATTGAGATAAACATAATGCTGTCAGTGAGATCAGCGCCATCATGACCACCACCGCCAATTCCCAATAGCAAAATATTGGTTCTATTATTAAAGGAGCTTAAATGCTGAATATCGGGTTTAATAATTGAAATTATTTTTTGGGGAATTGAAAGAGATTTTTTAAGAGGGCTAAAAATTTTAGGGGTAAGCCAAATAAGGACAAGAACAAAAATAACAATTGAGATAAAGTAAATAAACGGTTTAAATAACCATAGATGTTTGTAGAATTTACGTTTGAATTTAGACATAATTAGGTCCACTACAAGTGGAGAGCTATGTTATGATTTTAACATGATTGAAAATATGCTTAAAGAGCTTAATGTTAAACAGAGACAGGCAGTAACTTTTGGTGAAGGACCATTATTAATTTTAGCCGGAGCCGGAAGCGGTAAAACCAGAGCTTTAACTTATCGAGCCGCTTATTTACTTTTGGAAAAAGAAATCTCCGCTAATAGAATTTTGTTGGTAACTTTTACAAATAAAGCCGCAGGTGAAATGAAAGAAAGAATTAAAAAATTGGTTAATGACACAGGAACAAAGCATCGCGATGACACAAATCTACCGTTTGCGGGCACTTTTCATAGTTTTTGTGCAAAATTGCTTCGAGAATATGGCCATTTAATTAATATTCCTAGAGGTTTTACTATTTATGATGAGGGTGATTCTTTAGAAACAATTAAGCAAGCTTTATTAAATTTAGATATTTCTGTAAAGGATTATAAACCACGGGCAGTTAAGTCAAATATTTCCGGAGCTAAAAATGAATTGATATCTGCTCTTGAATATAATCAATATAGACAAGGAGTTTTTCAAGGGGTTGTAACTAAAGTTTATATTGAATACCAAAGATTATTAAATCAGTATGACGCTTTGGATTTTGATGATTTGTTATTTATGGCGGTTAAGCTTTTAAAGAAACAAAAAGAAGTGCTTAATAAATTAAGAGATCAATTTATGTATGTTTTGGTTGATGAATACCAAGATACTAATAAAGCCCAATATGATTTAACTAAAATGCTGGCTTCAAAATGGAAAAATTTATGTGCGGTGGGTGATTTTTCTCAATCGATTTATTCATTTCGCGGAGCTGACTTTAGAAATTTAAAAAGACTTGAGAGTGATTTTCCTAATTTGACAATAATTAATCTCGAGCAAAATTATCGTTCGACTAAAAATATATTAAGTGCGGCCAATCAGGTAATTGAAAAAAATACTTCTCATCCGATCTTAAGGTTGTGGACTGAAGCCAAAGGTGGCAAAAAATTAAAGGTTTTTGAGGCGGAAAATGAAAAAGAAGAAAGTGGTTTTATTGTAAAAACAATTAAAAAATCCGGAGTAAAATTTTCAGATATAGCTATTTTGTATCGGACTAATGCTCAATCCCGAGTGATTGAGGAAGCTTTAATGAAAAGCTCTATTCCTTATACTTTAGTTGGGGGAACTAGATTTTACTCAAGAATGGAAATTAAAGATTGTTTGGCTTATTTAAGGTTTTTAAATAATCCCAAAGACAGGGTTAGTTATAAGCGTTTAGAAAAAATTGGTAAAAGAAGATTAAAAAAATTTCTTGACTGGGTTGAGTTAAAAGATTATAAAAAAATGAATAGCCTGAAGATCTTGGATAAAATTTTAGAAGTGACTGGTTATTTAGAAAAATACAACGAAGAGGATGAAGAAGATTTGGTTCGTTTAGAAAATATTAAAGAGCTCTCGAGTGTGGCCATGGAATTTGGTAGTTTAACTGATTTTTTGGAAAACGTGGCTTTAGTTGAACAAACAGATTTAATGAATAAAAAGAAGTCTGTGACTTTGATGACTCTTCATGCATCTAAGGGTTTGGAGTTTAAAATGGTGTTTATGATTGGAATGGAGGAGGGAATGTTTCCTCATTCCCGATCTTTACTTGATAGTCGTCAGTTAGAAGAAGAAAGAAGGCTTTGTTATGTGGGTATGACTAGGGCTAAAAAAAGGTTATATTTTTCTTATGCCAAAAGGCGACTTTATTTTGGATCTTTTTTAAACAATTCTGTTAGTCGTTTTTTAGGGGATATTGAAGAGGGGTTTTTAGAGATTATCCATGATATTATTAATTTAGATGATTATTAGAGATATTACACAAAATGAATCGACTGTTTTTAATCAAGCAGCTACTCACCCACTCCAGTCTTTTGAGTGGGGTGAATTTAGAAAAAAAACCGGGCTTAAAGTGATAAGAAAAGGTATTTTTAAAAAAAATAAATTAATAACTCCAGTTCAGGTAACAATTCATCCAATTCCAAAAACAAATTTTAAGGTTGGTTATTATCCTCGAGGGCCAATGCCCGACGATAATCAAATTAAGCTTCTTTATGATATTGGAAAGAAAAATAACTGCATTATGGTAAAAATGGAACCAAATATCAGTTCTAAAATTAGTGACGGCCATTTAAATATTCATACTTGGAAAACGATTGATAATTTTTTATTAAAACGAGGTTTAAGGCCTGGAAGGCCTTTATTTACCAGACATACTTTTCAAGTTAACTTAAAAGCTTCTGAAGAAGAAATATTATCTAAAATGCATTCAAAAACAAGATACAATATTCGCTTGGCTCAAAAAAAAGGAGTAAAGGTGGCAATTGATAATTCTGAAAATAACTTTAAGTGGTTTTTAAAATTATTATTTGAACAAACTGTAGAAAGACAAGGTTTTTATGCTCATTCTCCAGAATATTTTAAAAAATTATGGGAAATTTTGAAGCCAACGGGAATAGCTCACCTACTCCGAGCTTATTATAAAGATCAAACCTTGGCGGTATTTATGGTTTTTGTATTTAATAAAATAATTTATTATCCTTATGGGGCTTCAACTCGAGATCGCAGAGAATTAATGGCACCTAATTTGGTTATGTGGGAAACAATTAAAGAGGGAAAGAGGCTTGGCTGTAAAGTGCTTGATATGTGGGGAGCATTGGGTCCAAAGCCAAACAAAAAAGATTCGTGGTATGGTTTTCATAGATTTAAGAAAGGATATGGGGGTGATTTAGTGAAGTTTTTGGGAACTTATGATGTAGTGGTCAATAAACAACTTTATCCTATTTATAGATTAGCAGATTCTTTGAGGTGGCGAGGATTGAAAACAAAAGCATTTATAAAAAAACAGGCAAGAAATGCAACAAGAAAATTCATTAAATAGGGTTAGTGATTTAAGGCAGTCGGTCGAGTATGGTAAGTATATGGAAAGTTTGGGTTGGACAGTTGATGGAGGTATATTTATTAAAAAACTACCATTGGTTCCTTTTTATTTTGCCAAGTATCAGCGTCCAAATTGCCCGATTAATACTAAAAAGTTAATTGGGTTAATTAAAAAATATCGAGTAATTTTATTTATAATTGAGCCAAATTTACCTTCAGGGTCAGTCCTTGAAGGTCTTGGGGGTTTTAAAAAAAGTGAGCCAATGCTACCAAGTAAAACTATTTGGCTGGATTTAAAAAAAAGCCAAAGTAAATTACTTAATGAGATGCATAAAAAAACCAGATATAATATTAAAAAACATCAAGTTAAGGTTGAAGTTGTTCGAGGAGATAAATTAAGTAGGGCTCAGTTTAATTCTTTTTATAATATTTATAAAAAGAATAGTCAAAGACAGAAATTTTGGGGAAGTTCTGAAAAAGAGTTAAGAAATTTGATTAAAAGTTTTTCTAAGAAGGCTTATTTGCTATTGTCGCGCGAGGGTGGTTTATTGCTTTTAATTTATGATGGGGTGGCTTATTATTCACATAATGCCTCAAGTGTTAGGGGTAAAAAAAAGTTTCTGCCAACCGGATTAACCTGGAGGGCGATTAAATTGGCTAAAAAATTAGGATGTAAGCGTTTTGATTTTGAGGGAATTAGAGATAAAAGATATTCTATAACTAAAAAGTGGAAAGGGTTTAGTAGATTTAAAAAAGGTTTTGGGGGAACTGAAGTAGAGTATGTTGGAGCATTTAGAAAATTAGGAGCCTTGAATATTTTTGGGAAGGCCATTGGGATAACAGTGTGATTGGTATTCACAACGATCACAGTGGGATGTTTTTTTAGTTTTTGAAAAATTTAAAGAGCGGATTTTTTTCATACTTTTTTTGATGGTTTTTTTTAGATTATTAATATCTGCATCAGAGATTTTAAAATTTTCTTTTTTGAATTTACCTGACGAGTTGGTTTCAACAAAGTCCAACTCTAGCTCGACTACTTTTGGTTGAAAGTTTTTACTTAATTGACTTAAAAGCTTGTAAAAAACCAATTGACGATAGTAATCCCCTTCGGAATATTTGGTTTTGCCCAAGATATCATTTCTTGATTTTGGTTTTCCAGTTTTATAGTCAATAACTTTAACTGTTTTTTCTTTTTGATTTACCCAATCAATGCGATCAATTTTTCCAGATAAAGGAATATCTTTTAAATAAGTTTTTGACCAACCACTGCCAAAGAATTTTTCAGTATAAAGCGGTTTGGAAAAACTATCTTGATAGTAATCAAAATAGTTAGATAAGGTTTCCTTCCCTTGCTTTAGCCTTGCTTGGTGATCTTGAGGAATTAAAACTTCTTTGTCTAGAGCATGTTTATATTGGGTTAATAAATATTTTTTATTTGGACATTTATTGTTTTCTATAAATTTTCTATAAAACATTTCTAAAGCTTTATGAACAGCCGAGCCAAAGCTTAAGTAGCTTATTTTGGCACGAGGCACTTTAAGAAGATTGTTTAATTTAAATTTGTATGGACAAGTAAGATAGGTGTTTAGGGCAGTTGGTGAAAGTTTAAAATTTTTGATTAAATTTTTTAAAAATTCTTGCTCTTTTGAGCTGATGTTTTTAGTCTGAGCCGGCGATAAAAGCAATTTAAGAATTTTTTTTGATTTTAAAGATTTAGGATTAATTGGTTTGATGGCATTTTTAGGAAGCTCACTAATAAACATGGTGGGAAAAGCTTCTTTGGTATAACTGGCGGTAGTATATTTATCGGCATAGGAAATATATAGTTTCTTTTTAGCTCTAGTTAAACAAACATAAAAAAGTCGGCGTTCGTCTTCGTTTTTTTCTTTTTTATCTAAAATAGTGTTTTTTAGAATTCCCGAAGGGAGTTTTATTAATTCTCGAATCCGATTATTCCCCCATTTACCATTTATGGCTTTGTAAATGAAAACATATTGCCATTCTTTACCCTTAGCTTTGTGGGCGGTTGATAAAGTAATGCTATTGTTTTGAATATCTAAATCTTTTTCGATAATTTTTAGATTATTTATTTCCATTAAATCCAAGGCTTTGAGAAATGATTCTAAGTTTAGTTGATGATTAGCAGTATTTATTTTTTTTATTTCTGAAAATAATGAATTAAGTTTATTTAATTTTTCAACAGCATCCTTTGAAATTAAAACCCAATTTAAAAAGTTTGATTCTTTGAGTAAAATTTCGAAAAATTCCGTAAAAGAGAGATTATTGTTTAGTTGTTGCCAGTCTGCAAGCTGATTAATAAATGAAGTGAATCTGTCTGGGTCGGTTAAGTCTAATTTTTTAAAATCTTTTGATAAAATCGTGTCAATAAGATTTGATCTTTTTTTTGAAGCGGCTCTGGTTAGTTTTAAAATATCCAAAGGGTTAAACTTTAAAAATTGAAAGTGTAAAAGAGTAAATAAATCGGGATCTTCTAGGTTATTTTGATAATTATTAATAACTTTTAATAAGATTAGTAGCTTGTTAATAGTAGGATCTTTTAAAATATTGCCACCGCCTTCTATATTAAAAGGAATATTAAGCTTGGCAAACATATTTGATAATTCAATAGAGTCTTGATTATGACGATATAAAACGGCAATTTCTTCCGGCTTAACATTTTTTTTAATTAATTTCTTGACTTGATTGGCTATCCAGTAATTTTCGACAACATCTTGAGGTAAATTAATGGTGTTGATTTTTAAGTCTGGTTTAGAATATTTGGAAAGCAGTTTGGTTTTAATTGATTTAATTAGTTCTTCCACTTTAAAATGATTTTTCTGAATAAGATTAAAGCTTGCATCTAAGATGGTTTGGGTGGAACGATAGTTTTGATCTAAGGTAATTATTTTGACTTTAGGGTAAGTTTTAGTAAAGCCAATAATGTTTTCTAAAGAAGATCCCTGAAAGCGAAAAATTGACTGGTTGGCGTCGCCAACAACAAAAATATTGGCTTGATCTCCCCAATAAGAGGCTAAAAGGTCGACTACTTGGTTTTGTGATGAATTGGTATCTTGATATTCGTCGACCAAAAAATATAGGAGTTTTTCTTGATAAGTGAGGAGAAGGTCTTTGTCTTTTTTAAAAGCATTTACCACTAAATTGATCATGTCTTCAAAATCGTAGCGACCACGCTCTTTGATAATTTTTTGGTAATCTATGAATGCTTTTAAAAGCTCTTTATTTTTGTTTAAATCTTTTGAATCTTTTTCCTGTTTTAAAATTGAAGAAAAGATTTTTGGAGTAATTGACTCTCTTTTTAAACTTTGGATTGAATTGATTATGCTGGCCGTGTAATAAAAAGGTTGGTTAATTGGTTTTATAAATTTAAAATTGTGATTAGATAAAATCTGGTGAAAAATTTCAACTTGTTCTAATTCTGATAGCGGTTCTAATTCTGATGAGATAATAAATTTATCCGGAAATTCTTGCATAACTCCAGAGCAAAAGGCGTGGAAGGTAGAGATATTAACATAATAAGCGGTTTCTCCAATGGCAGATAAGAGCCGATCACGCATGGCTTTGGCACCAGATTCAGTAAAGGTAAGGGCAAGAATAGCCTCTGGCGGAGTATCTGTGCTTTTTAAGATTTTGGCTATTCTTCTGGCTATTATTTCGGTTTTACCAGTACCCGGACCAGCTATGACCAGAACCGGACCTTCGATAGTATTAATGGCAAGTTTTTGAGCTTGATTTATTTTCATTTAAGATTTTTGATGTCTTTGTCTGGAGCAATTGATCTGGTAGATTCTAGTTTTTGACCAATTAAAGTATAGGCACGAGCAACTTCTGAAAATTTGTTATAAGAATTAAAAATATGACTACCTAAAGTGGTTAGTTTTTCCTGAACTTTTGAGTAGTCTCTTTGAATAGCTCGAAGTAGACTAAATATTTCTCTGGATTTGCTTTGGATTTTTTTGCCTTCAAAAGACAGAAGAATCATTTGAAGGTGAGCATATAAAGTAGAGGGAGAGACAGCATAAACTCTTTTTTTTCTAGCAAAATCGCTTAGCTCCGGTAAGTTGGCTATTTCATAGTAAACCGCCTCCGAAGGAATATACATAAGGGCAAAATCCATGGTGCCTTCTTCGGGAAGAATATATTTTTCCGAGATAGTTTTGATATGTTTTTTAACGTCTTTAACAAAAGCTTTACGCCATAGTTTTTGTTCTTTTTTATCTTTGGATTTGGCAAGTTTTTGAAAGTTTTCCATAGGAAATTTGGAATCTATAGGTAAAATACCTGCATCGGTTTTAATGGCAGCATCGACCTTTACACCTGATTTAAACGAATATTGAAGATGAAATGAATTTTTGGGAAACATTTGCGAGATTAAATCTTTTAGAACTTCTTCACCAATATTTCCTCTTAGTTTGGGGGAGCGTAAAAATTCATTTAGCTCCTGCATAGATCTAGAGACTTCTGAAAATTGTCCGGCTTCTTTTTGAAGAGAGCTAATAACTTTAGTTGCTTTGTCTAATCTTTTACTCATTTCCACTGATGACTGATGAAGGGTTTGATTAACAGTTCTTTCCAAACTTTTTATATCTTGTTGGGTTGACTTGGCCCAATCGCTTGGTTTGTATAATTTTTCCAGCTTTTTTGACAAAAACCAAGTGATAATAACAAAGCCAATAATAATTAAAACGACAATAAGATAAGGTTCTGGTGACATGTAAATTCATTCTAACATATACTTACAATATGAAGAAAAGACGAAAAAATTACCTACCTTCTCTAATTTTAACTTTGGTTCTTTGGGGATTTCTTTTTAGTATGATTTTTTATATTGAACCTGAGTTGGTAAAAGATATTTTAATTAAGGGTTTTTATTTACCGTTTTTTTTGTTATTTATTCCAACGATTTTTTTGAGTTTGGCTTTGATACTTGGAAACAGTAAGCGAGGATTATTAATATCAGTGGGTTTGGGAATATTTTTAATTTTAAGAATTTATGAATTAGGGAATGTTTTAAATCTTTTATTGATTACCGGAATAGTGATAGCAATTGATAGGAGTTGACAAATATAAGGATATTTGATTATAGTTTAATTAGTTAAAGTGTATAAATTTGGAGCAAAATAATAATTTATTTATTTAAACTATGCAGGTTTCAAAAAAAGATATTAACAAAAAAATTGAAAAGAAGATATTTAAAAGCTTGTATCAAGTTTTAGCTGATTTGAAAAAGGTTAAAGAGGTTGAGATGTTTTTGAATGATGTTTTAAGTGAAACTGAAAAAACAGTATTGGCTAAGCGTTTGGGAATTGCTTATTATTTAAATAATAATAAATCTTATGAGCAAATTAGAGAAGAATTAAGGGTCTCGTCAGCTACAATTGCCAGTGTTCAGAAATGGATGGAAAAGGGTGGTGAAGGGTTAAGCTTGGCTCTTAAAACAATAGAGGCGGATGAATGGGCGGGTGAAATGGCAAATAAAATCAGCGATTCTGTAAAAAAAGTATTTAAAAGATAAGAAGCTTAAGTTTTGCTACAATAGGTTAATGAAAAATAAGTTTTATATTACCACCGCCATTCCTTATGTTAATGGAAGTCCTCATCTCGGCCATATATTGGAATTTACTATTGGAGATGTAGTTAATAGATATTATCGAGGGCAAGGAAAAGAAGTTAAGTTTGCATGCGGATCTGACGAAAACGGTCAAAAGATATTAGAAGCAAGTAAAAAAGAAGGTTTATCCCCAAAAGAGTTGGCAAATAAATATACAAAAGAATTTAAAAATCAGGTTCAAAATTTAAATGTAAATTTTGATGTGTGGCGAAGAGGTAGTGATAATAAAAAACATTGGCCGGGAGTAGTTAAATTGTGGAAAATGGCTTTTAAAAATGGGGATATTTATAAAAAAAAATATAAAGGTCTTTACTGTGTTGGTTGTGAACAGTTTTATAAAGAAAAGGAGTTGATTGATGGAAAATGTCCGGAACATTTAAAAAAACCTGAGATAATTGAAGAAGAAAATTATTTTTTTAGATTAAGTAAGTATCAAGATAAACTTTTAGGGCTGATTGAAAGTGATAAATTGAAAATTTATCCTGAAAAAAGAAAAAATGAGACTTTGGGATTTATAAGACAGGGTCTTGAAGATTTTTCAATTTCCAGACCAAAGTCTCGTTTAAGCAATTGGGGAATTCCTGTTCCTGGAGATGAATCTCAAGTAATGTATGTTTGGTTTGATGCTTTAACTATTTACATGACATCAATTGGTTGGGGTTATGATCAAAAAGAGTGGAAAAAATATTGGCCGGCTAATTTACATGTAATTGGTAAGGGGATTTATAGATTTCATACAATATATTGGCCGGCAATGTTGATGTCTGCAAAATTACCCTTACCAAAAGAGGTATTAATTCACGGATATGTAACTTCTAACGGGCAAAAAATGGCAAAATCTTTAGGTAATGTAATTAATCCCAAAGATTTGTTGGATAAATACGGGGCAGATGCTATACGTTATTATCTTTTAAAAGAAATTCCAACTCAAAACGATGGTGATTTTACTAAAGAAAGATTTAAAGAAATTTATAATGCTGATCTAGCTAATGGCCTGGGGAATTTAACTTCTAGAATTTTAACAATGGCGGAAAAATTCACTGATGGAAAAGTGCCTAATGGAAAAAATCCATATAAGCAAAAGAGGATTTCAGTGATTGTAAAAAAAGAGTTAGAAATATGGAAAGAGATTAATAAAAATATAAAAGAATATAAATTCCACTTGGCTTTAATAGGGATTTGGGAATTTATTCATGGCGTTGATAAATATATTGATCAAGAAAAGCCGTGGGAACTAGCAAAACAGGGAAATAAAAAAGAACATTTAAACCAGGTGATATATAATTTGCTTGATTTTTTACAGCAAACTGCTTGGATGATTTGGCCTTTTTTACCAAATACTAGTAAAAAGATTGCAGGGAAATTAAATGTTAAAGAATTGTTAAATTCTAAACCTGATATTAAAAAAAGCCATGAACGATTAGTTGTTGGATCAAAAATAAAAACTGGAAAACCATTGTTTCCAAGACTTGAATAATTATGCAAACAATTAAAAAACGAAGAAGCATTAGTACCTTCAGGGTCAGTCCTTGAAGGTTGAGGGTAAGGTATAATGCCCTTATGTTTATAGATACACATTGCCATTTAAATTTAAAGGCATTTGAAGATGATTGGGAAAAGGTGGCAGATCAAGCTAAAAAATCGGGAGTGAAAAAAATGCTGTTAATTGGAACTGATTTTAAGTCGAGTCAAACAGCAATAAAAATGGCCGAAAAAATTGAGGGTCTATTTGCTGTAATCGGATTTCATCCTCATCACTGTAAGGGGCTTAAAAATATCGGTGAAATGGACAAGGTTTTTAAAGATTTTAAAAAATTGGCTAAAAATAAAAAAGCAGTGGCGATTGGAGAGTGTGGACTAGATTATCATGTGTATCAAAAAACCAAATATAAAAAAACCCAAATAACGGAGGAACAGAAAAGATTACAAAAACAGATATTTGGAAAACAAATTCAATTGGCTAAAGAGTTAAATTTACCAATGGTAATACATAATCGAGAGGCCAGTAAAGATATTGTAGATACAATTGATCATTTTTCTAAAAATGACGGTAAATATCCAAGAGGTGTTTTTCATTGTATTTCCGGCTCAAAAAAACATTTAAAAAAAG
>JAYEMX010000046.1:0-2972 GCA_034718535.1 Patescibacteria group bacterium
TTGGTATATTAGTTTAGCTCGCTTTTGGTAGATTACTACTTCACAAAAGCCAGATTTAACTAGTTCTATATTAAGATTTGTGTCATTATTAAACTAGTTAAAATAGACTAAATATAGGCCAAAGAAAATTAAAGCAATAGAAGCTATTTTATTTAAAATTGTTTTTTTGGCGATGTCCTCTTTAATTATTTTAGGAAAAAAGATTGATAGTAATATTCCAAATATTAATAAAATAATTGGTTGAGTTCCAGCAACTATACTAACGAGAGCAACTGGCACCATTGAGATAGCCACAGCTTCAGCTACTTGAGCTACTATAGCGAAACTATCATTAATAAAAACATAGCCAAAGATTTTTTTCACCTGATTGAATTCTTGTAGAAAGCTTTTCTTAATACTCGGAACAGTAAGTAATATTAGTCCACCTATCCCAGTGCCAATATATTCATAACCTAGCAAATTCCAAACACTGTTTTCTTTGACAGAAATTCTAAATAGAACCAAGATGCTGGCATACATGATACTTGATAACATCATGTACCAAAAAGCCTTACGAATCTTAAAAACTTTACCTTTAATTTTTTCACCACCTAAAATTAGACCACCAAAAACCACTAAAACAGCACCGACTATTTGAATCGGCCTCATAGTTTCACCAAGAATTAACCAAGCTAGAGATAAAACAACGATTGGGACTATTTGAAACAAGGGCACTACTCTTGAAGCGTCTTCTATTTTTAAAGCTTGAAGATAAGGGATTAGATAAAGCTTTAGTAATAAACCGGCAAAAATGATAATAGCCGTTTGTTTTAATCCTAGGGTTGGAAAGTCTCTGACAACAAGAATAGCTAAACCAATAAAGAGACTAATAAAACCACTAACTACTAAAAGAACCAAAGGGTTCTTAATTCTTTTTTCAATTAAAAACTTTTCAATAAAGTTAGTGAAGCTATAGAAAATGGGTGTAAGGGTGGCGAAAATATACCAAGGCATAATATATTTGATTCTACTAGCAAAGACTAAAATCTACAAATATAAAAATTTCCCGGCAGTAAGTCCTCGGAAGCAGAAAATGATTGTAAGTTTTTACAAAGTAAGTTCGAACCTCGTCGAACAGAGGCTCAAGTTTTTAATTATTTTTATTATCTTCTGATTCTAATAATTCTAAACCTTTTATCGGGAGTGCTGTTGGCCCAACTTCACCTTGAATGGCTCCGACAATATTTCCGGTTGATTTGAATAGCTTATCAACCTGCTTTTCTCTGATTTGCCACATTTTTTCATAAGTTACTCTTTCTTTTGAAATCTGGGTTTTCATTTTAAAGTAGGCTTCGACCATTGCTTCTACCTGTTGTCTAAATTCATGACTGGTTATGTATTCATATAAATCAGTGGCTTTTTCATCTTTATGAGTAGCAACCGCTTTTTGATAACCAACATCTAGTAAATTTTTTCGAAGAAGTTGAGCTAGGGAAATTGCCAAATTAAAACTTACCACCCAAACACCATTTTTTAGTCCAAGCTCTGTTTTAAATTCTTTTGGTAAAGTACTGGTAACAATAACGGGAATATTGGCTTTTTCAGCTCTTAAATCCTCTTTAAGTTTATCTAACCATTTATTATCCCAAGCTTTGGTTCTTTTTACTTCCCACAAGATAACTCCGCAATTAATCTCTCTCGGACTAAGAACAGTTTGTCTAACATCAGCTCCCTTTACTCCTTTTTCAACGGGTTTAATAATGTCATTTTTAAAATTATCTCTGAGGAGTTGTTCAAAATTCAATTCTAAAATTTCGCCTTGTAGTTGTTGGGATCCTTGTTGAATTTTGCGTTGAAGAATAATAACTTGTTTTTGGGCGTCATGTAATTGTTTATCTTTTTCATCTATTCGCAGTGATAATTCATCCTCGGCTTCTTTTTTGGCAATTTGTTTAATTTTGTCTTGATCTTTTAATAATTTCTTTTGATATTCAATAGCCAGTTTGTCTTTTTTATTTTTAAGCTGACGCATTTGTTTTAACATTTCTTTAAGCTGATCTTGAAGTTCTTTGTTTTGTTTTTCTTGAGCTTGGGCTTCTTCTTGAATCGAAGTAATTTTTATTTCAAGTTTTTTTCTGGCTTTATTTTCAGCTTGTTTTTTAACTATTTCCGTGGTTTTTTTCTTTACTTCCTCAATTTCTTTTTCCCGTGATTGAGCAATCTCTTGTTTTTCCTGCTTTAATTGTTTAATTTCTCCTTGGTATTTTAATTGAGTTTCTTTAATTAACTTTTCTTCAAGTTCATGTTTGTATGCATCGGTCGGTTCAAATAGTTTATTGCAGTGTGGGCATTTGATTTGATTGGTCATAGAATTATTTTTTTATTTTAAGATAGTTAGATTAACTTTAAGTATACACTTCTGTAAATATTATGACCTATTACAAGTTAAGATTTACTTTACCTACAGGGATGATCCTTGAAGTTATCGTGTCTCTTGATAAATTAAGAATAATACTATAAGATGTGTCTTATGAGCCAAGAAATGAAAAACAGAATACCCCCCGAAGATTTGGTGTCTAAAATTGGAATGCATCGAGAGTTTAAAAGGTTTTTAGAGCGGAGTCATCATTATCCAGAGATTGCTATTAGGGTGAATTATTATAAAGATCATTTAGAAAAGTCATTTCATATGGGTTTTACAGATCAACAAACATCTCTCTCATTCCAAGGTTATGGTTTCCAAGAAACTTATAAAGGGATGGAAAGGTTATTAGAAAAGCCTAAAGCAATATTGGCAAGGAAATTACATGCTCTTGATACAGAAGAAGAGTTAAGTGCTAGTAATTGTGTGGATTTATTAGAAAACCAAAGACAAATTAAGGATTATTTTTGGTTAAAAAGAAAAGATGTGAAAAAGAAAAGGAAAAAAATTATTCGTAAAATAGCTTTTATTAAAAACCCAGAAGATGTTGAGATTAGTAAAAAGGCTCTGG
>JAYEMX010000047.1:0-12449 GCA_034718535.1 Patescibacteria group bacterium
GTCGGAAAGGGTAATATCTAGCTTAATCTTGCGGTTGATGAACAAGTCCTTTAGGGGGAGCTAGATGGGAATTGAAAGTATCGGATACTTGTTGGTGTTTTAGGTTGATATGTCAACCTATCTTAGGACCGTCCCTATATCAGTCCCTATCGTCCCTATATCATTAGCTTTTCCCAACCCATATGCACTTAAAAGTAGAGCGATTGTGACAGTAATTGTAAGGAGCGTGTTACGATTAATTTCTAAAACTATCTTTTTTGGCAGTTTTAGCTTAGATTTTTTAATTTGTTTTGCCATATATGGTATTGTACCAATTTTGTCATATTTATTTTATGGAATGTTAAAATTGGATAAATGGGAAAAGCTAAACAGGGCAAATTATCTGGACACTTTATATTTGTTCTGATTTTATCTGTGAGTGGAATGATTTGGGCAGATGATAGTGATATGGGTCTATTATTGGGGTCTGTAGCCTTATTTTATTGTGTTGGGTGGGTGGTTTATTTGTTTTTTATAGTTTTAAGAAGCCTAGTCAAAGAAATTAGATTCTTATTTAAAACTAGAAGAATTAGTTTATTTTCAGACGGTGAGAATAGTTGGTTAATGTTTTTTCAAAAAAAATGATGCTAGACGAAGAAATAGGTTGCAGAAAGACTTGATTTGGTTGTGTCATTGTATTAAAAAAAAGTGCTAGTTCTAACTTGGTTTAGTGCGGGGAGCAAGGGTTGACAAGTATCGGATAGGTAGTAAAATATAGTTATCCGATACGATATGATTCTTGATCAAGATATTTACCAGAGAATAAAAGAAAAAAAAGCCAAACTTGATAATTTAAGGCCGTTGCCTAAGTCTTTGGTTTCTAGGCTTCATGACCAAATAATTATTGAGTGGACATATAATTCTAATGGAATTGAAGGAACGACATTGTCCTTGAAGGAAACTAGATTGATTCTTGAGCACGGCTTAACTATAAAAGGTAAACCTTTAAAGGAGCATTTTGAAGCTAAAAATCATAAAGATGCAATTTCTTTTGTAGAAGAATTGGTAAGAGAGAAACAATTTGACGTTAATCAGCTATTGATTAGACAGATTCACCAGTTGGTGATAAAAGAGATTGATGATGAATGGGCGGGAAAGTATAGAGAAGTGGAAGTGGAAATTACCGGAACTAAGTTTGTTCCACCTGATTCAGTAGTGGTGCCAGTGAAGATGAGACAGTTTGAAAAATGGCTTCAGGATAAAAACAATCAGAAAAACTTAATTGATTATGCGTCTTTGGCTCATTTTAAGCTGGTTGATATTCACCCTTTTATTGATGGCAATGGAAGGACAGCTAGATTGTTGATGAATTTAATATTAATGAATCGAGGTTATCCACCAACAGTGATTTTGAAGAATGATAGAATGAAGTATTATGAAAGCTTAGGTGAGGGACATAAAGGTGAGTGGGAGTCTTTTGTTAATTTTATTGGCAGAAACGTGGAAAGATCTTTAACTTGGTATTTGGAAGCGGTGACGCCAAGCAAGGACAAGAAAAAACAAGACAAGTGGCAGTTACTAAGTGAGTTGGTAAAGAAAACTCCTTATTCTCAGGAGTATTTAAGTTTGTTGGCTAGAAGAGGAAAAATTGAGGCGGTAAAAAAGGAGAGGAATTGGTATTCTAATGAGCAAGCGATTGAAAAGTATAGAAAGGAAATTAAGGTAGTAAAGAAGTTCTGATTTGGTCTAGTACGGGGAGCTAGATGGGAATTGAAAGTATCGGATACTTGTTGGTGTTTTAGGTTGATATGTCAACCTATCTTAGGACCGTCCCTATATCACCGTCCCTATATCAATAGCATTAGTAAATTAACTGCTATACTAGGATCTAGTCATAAAAGATATTACTATGGTAAAGAAAACAAAAAAAGCAGTTGTTGTTATAGATATGCTTTATGATTTTGTTTACGGAGCATTAAAAAACAAACGGTCTGAACAAATTATTGAGCCCTTAGCTGATCTCCTTGAATATGCTAGAAAGATGGATTGGTTAGTTGTTTATGCCAACGATGCTCATTTACCAGGAGATCCAGAAGAAAGGGTGTGGGGTCCACACGCTTTAGCTGGAACTTCAGGAGCAGAGGTTATTAAAGAACTAAAACCACAGAAGGGGGACATAGTTCTTCCCAAGCGCACCTATAGCGCATTTAATGAAACAGGGCTTGATTTGCTTTTGCGGCAACATGGAGTCAGCACGATTATTTTTACTGGCCAACATACTCATATTTGTGTTCGTCATAGTTGCGCTGATGCTTTTGCTAATAATTATAAAATTATTATTCCTAAAGATGCGGTGGAATCTCTTACTCAAAAAGATCATGATGAGGGTCTTAAATATTTAGAAATGTGCTATGGAGCAAAAATTACTAAAACTAAATATCTAAAAAAATAGTATTGTATAATCAAGCCAATGATTAAGCTTCCAAATAATTTTCAACCATATACGGATGTCTATTTCTTGCGATCACTAGAGATACTTAAAAAACTAAATTTAAATCCTTTTGTTAGAGCGCAGGTTTTTCTTAGAGGTAACTCTGGTCTAATTTTTGGTCAAGATCAAGTTATTGAAATTATAAAAAAATATAGTAATATTTTTGACAATAAAGGGAAAGTTTACTTACTTCCTAATGGTGAACATTACGAGGCAAATGAAACTGTGTTGTTAATTGAAGCTCGTATTCAAGATATTATTGGGTTAGAAACAATAATTTTGGGAGTTTTAAGCTATGAGACAACAAAGAGGAATGATAAAACTAGCATTGATTTAAACAAAGTAACTCAAACATTTAAAACTATTTGTTCTTTGGTTAGGGAAAGGCCTGTTTATTATTTTGGGGCACGTCATTGGAGTTTCAGTGAAGACGCTGTTATTACCAAGTCAGCATTTGAAGGTGGTGCGGCAGGTGCTTCGACTCAAATTGGTGCTGATCAAAAGAAACAAATGGCTATGGGGACAATTCCCCATTCTTTAGAAGCTATTTTTGATTGGAAATATGGATCTGATAGAGCAGTCGTGGAGTCATCTCTGGCATTTAATAAATATATCAATAAAAAAGTACCCAGAATTGCGTTAGTTGATTACAATAATAAAGAAACTGATGACTCAGTAATGGTTTCAAAGATATTAGGCAATCAATTATTTGGTGTAAGAGTTGATACCCCAGGAGAAAACATTCAGCAAGGTGGTGTTAAGCATGATGATGCCAAATCAAAATATTGGACAGGTAAAGGAGTTACCATAGAGGGTGTTAAATCTCTTAGAGAGACTTTAGATAAATATGGTTTTGATAAAACTAAGATAGTATTATCAAGTGGTTTTGGAAACATTGATAAAGTTAGAGCTTTTGTAGAAGCGGAGAAAAAGTTAAATATTAGGTTATTTGATAGTTTGGGTGTTGGTAATGTGTTTGACGCAAGAATTTCAACAATGGATATAGTTGGAGTTGGAGAAACAATTCAAACAATTTTGCCAATATCAAAGGTTGGGCGTTTTTATAAACCAAATGAAAGACTAGTACTTTGTTCAGTTTAATTAACTAGAGTAGATAAAGTTCGTGTTAGTTGATGGCGGGGGAGCCAAATAGGGATAATATCGGATAGATTTCAGATGACACGATTAATGGGATGATTATGACACGATTACTCTTGACAAAATCGGGTCGTAATGGTAATATTTAGGTAATGTTTGAGCCAAAATATCGGATAAGTGAAATATTGTCAGAGTTATTGACTGAAATTGCGGTTGTGAGAGAGAAAATTGTGTCAGCAAAGGTGTTGCCAAAAAGAGAAATATTTTTAACTAGACGAGCCAGAGCCAGAATGATTCATTCTTCAACTGCAATTGAAGGAAATCCTTTGGATCTTAGAGATGTTGAGGCAGTGTTGGTAGGAAAAATAGTAACTGGTACAACTAAAAAGGACATTTTAGAAATAGTTAATTATCAAGAAGTGCTTGAATTTATTGATAAAGCGGAAGGTAAAAAAAAGCTAGAATGGGAGAAGGGAATTTTAGAAATCCATCGTTTAACAACTAAGAATATTTTGTCAGGCAAAGAGTGTGGCAAGTATAGAAAAGGACCAGTTTATATAATTCAGAAACCAAGTAATAAAGTGATTTATACGGCCCCAGAAGCAAGAGTGGTAGTAAAAATGATAAAGGATTTTTCTGGTTGGTTAGGAAAAGTGGAGTCAAGTAATATTTCGCCAGTAATAATGGCAGCCATTGGTCATCATCAGTTGGTAACAATCCATCCTTTTGTGGATGGTAATGGCAGAACAGCCAGGGCTTTAGCGACTTTGATTCTTTATCGTAAGGATTATGATGTTAAGAAAATGTTTGCGTTGGAGGATTATTATAACCTTGATAGGCAAAAATATTATCAAGAGATAGAGAAGGCTCGGAAAGAAAAGGATTTAACTAGTTGGCTTGAATATTTTGCTCAAGGTTTTTTGTTTGAGTTGGAACAAGTGTGGGAACAGGTAGAAGATTTTACTGTGGAGGTTAAAGCAGGAAGAGAAGCAGTATATTTATCGAAAAGACAAAGGCGAATTTTAGATTTTATAGTTGTTAATGGAAGGATATATAGATCTGATGTGGTAGATATTACTAATGTTTCTGAGAAAACTGCCTATAGGGAATTAGAGGTTTTGAGAAAAGATGGTTTTATAAAGAGAAAGGGAAAGGGCCCGGCAACTTATTATCAGTTAGTTAAATAGGTCCTAATTTGGTCTAGTGCGGGGAGCCAAGCTTGACAAGTATCGGATACTTGTTGGTGTTTTAGGTTGATATGTCAACCTATCTTAGGACCGTCCCTGTATCAGTATCGGATACTTGTTGGTGTTTTAGGTTGATATGTCAACCTATCTTAGGACCGTACCTGTATCACTATGAGCTCCAGAGTCCATGGAGGTTGCAGTAAGCCCTAGCCTTAATAGGACTGTCATTGGTGTTTAAGTCAAATTCTACGATTGGTGTTTGATCTGGTTTTAAGGTTTTTCGAATAACTTGATCTTTGGTAGTAAGTTCAACCCATTGGATGTGATGGTCTTTTTCCATGGGGTGTTTGGTGGTGCTGACTGTAACTTTTATCTTAGAGCCTGATTTTTCTATAACAGGAACATGTTTTTCTAGGCCTTCGTCTGAGGTTTTTTCAGTCATTAAGACCATAGCTTGGTTGCAACAATGAAGTTCTCCGGCTCCAGTTTCGAGTATTTCTACAATGTTGCCACAGATATTGCATTTGTATACTTGATTATGTTTAGTCATAAATTCTCCAGTGTTTATTTTAAGATTACTTGTAATAATAGCATGATAGAGAACGGGATATCAACAGAAAGGAACAGCCTTTTTGTAAGGAAAGTTCATAATAATTTTAGTAATATTTAAATAGGAGAATGTAGGGGAAATTTTAGATTTAATAATAGATTTGGTGGTGAAAGAAGAGGTTTCTGGATATTTGCTGGCTGGAGTATAGGGAATGTGGCGGGAAAAGTGGCGAGAATGACTTTACTGCTGACATTGTAAAGGTTGATGGCAAGAATGAGGCAAAGGTTGGGAGAAGATATAAAGCAAACAAGAAGTTGAAGTAGATAATCTAGGTTTAATGAGTTTTAGTCAAATGATTACATAGAGATTAAACTAGTTCTGATTTGGTCTAGTGCGGAGAGCAAAGGAGTTTCTTATTCGAATTGTGAACGAAACCTAGTGGTTCCGAATATGCCTCTCTTTGCGTTTTTTTCTGAATAGATATAATCAGTGTTTTTATCTGGTGAGTCAATGAATTGTCTATATTTTTTAATATTCTTTTTTGTTTGTTTGCCAAGTAGCACTTTGATTGATCGAGTATCGATAATGCCTTTGGTATTTTTATGATTGAGATATGTTTGATAGCTTGAATATAGATAGTCTTCTGGGTTGTTTACCAATTTTGATTTGACAGGGTTTAAGTGGATATATTTAGAGAGATAAAGGAAATACTCACCTTCTTGAATGAGGACGGAGTGAAAACGATTTTGGAAGATTGGACCCAGGTGTTGGTGTTTTCTGTTAAAGTAAATGGCGTGAGAGGTTTGAAGAGATTGAATAATTTTGCCTAACTTATCTTTTTCAGTTTTTATTTGAAGGTGATAATGGTTGGGGAGTAGGCAGTATGTGTATATCTTCCAATCGTATGTTTCTGTAGTTTGCTTGAGTTTATTAAGAAATTTTTGATAATCTTCTTTATCTTTATATATAAGCTGATGGTTAGTTCCTCGGTTGTAGATATGGTAGTATTGGTGTGGACGAGCTAGGCGGGCAGATCTTGGCATGTATCTACTACTTTAGTCTATATTAGGTTGATATGTCAAGCTATGTTAGGACCGTCCCCTATATCCGTCCCCTATATCGTTTGAGTTTGAAGAGAGGGTTTGGTATACTAGAGAAAAGCCTATAGGAAATGTGCTGAACTTAACATTTTTTTGAATAACTTTAAGTTGGGTATAGACATCAAAAATTAGGAATTATTAAGGCTTTTTTTATTGGCAGTTTTGCCCTTTTGATGTGTAGAGAGATATAAAGAAGAAACCCAGTGGCATGAGGTGATGGCTGACAAGATAGATGCTTTAGTAAAAGAAAAGAAAGGGTTTATGGCAGATAAGATTAAACTTAAAAGAGGAGATAGAATAATTAAGCATGGCAAGGCTTATAGAATAGTTAAAGCAGCAAAGGGATTGATTGTTTATAAGCCATATTTTAAGAAAAAGAAAGACAATGGTTTAGTTTGTTCAATTCCAGCTAAAAATATTGAAGGCAACTATATTAGAAAGTCAATATCTAATTACCGATTAAATAAGTTGATTAAAAAGATTTTATATAAAAAAGCCAAAATTAAGCAGGTAAATGTGACCAAGATGAAGGCAGTTTTAGGAAAAAATAAGATTGGCAAAACATTAGCAATAGTTAAAAAATTGTGGTTAGAGCAAAAAGATAAATCTAAAAAAATGACGAAAAGCAAAAAGAACGTTTATAAACAAGCTAGGCAACGGGTAATAGAGGAAATAGCTTTAGCAAGAGATGTTTCTTTGCAAAAAGCTAGATTGGTGTTAAATAGGGCACTTAGGAAGGGGTTTGAAAATGGATAAGTTAAAGAAGTTATCTACTAAAAGCGCAGAGTTGATTTTGGAAGCAGCTTTAGAGAAAGGACTTAAAGCTAAGATTATTTCCAGAAGGTTAAACTTAATTAAGATAACTAATAATGGCAAGTCAATTTTTATTAAAGGTACTTCGTTTCCAGTTAATGCTCAACCGTCTTGTTTCATTGCTAATAACAAGTTTTTAACTAAGTTAATTTTAAGGTCTAGTAAGATTTCTACTCCCAAAAGCTGGCTGGTTAGAACCCCAAAAGAGGCTAAAAGACAGGTATTAAAGAAAAATCTATTTCCTTGTGTATTAAAGCCCGCTAAAGGGGCACATGGCAGAAGAGTGTTTGCCAAAATTGAGTCTTTTGAAGAGTTTGAAGAACTGCTGCCTTTAGTTTTTACTAAGAAAGGTAAAAAAGATGTTTTGATTGAAGAATTTATTGATGGAAAAGATTATCGGTTTTTAGTGGTAGGGGATAAAGTGTCCGCAGTCATGGAAAGAGTGCCAGCTCATGTTACTGGTGATGGAGAGAAAACAATTAAGCAGTTAATTAGCCAGTTTAATAAACAACCAATGGTGGGTAAGAAGTATGAAAAACCAATGTGTAGGATTAAGTTAAATGGAGAAGTTGAAAGGACTTTGAGAAAACAGAATAGAAAACTAACTTATGTGCCCTTAGAGGGAGAAAAAGTGAGGTTGAGGCAAAATGCTAATATCAGCACAGGTGGAATTGGTAAAGATGCGACTGATAAAGTTAGTAGTAATCTGAAAGATTTAGCAGTGAGGGCGGCGGAGGCAATTGGAATATCAATAACAGGGGTAGATATTCTTTATGATGAGTTGTCTGACAAAGCCTATGTTCTAGAGTTAAATGACTGTCCAGGAATAGACATACATCACTACCCAGTGGTGGGTGCATCTCATGATGTGGCTAGAGATGTAATAGATTTTTTATTTCAATAAAAACTAAGCTAAAATCAAACTCTACTTTGCGGTTGATGAACAAGTTGTTTAGGGGGAGCCAAATAGGAATTGAAGTATCGGATACTTGTTGGTATTTTAGACTGATATATCAAGCTATGCTAGGACCGTCCCCGTGTGGTTCAAGCTATGCTAGGACCGTCCCCGTGTGGTTCCGGGACCGTCCCCGTGTGGTTCCGTCCCCGTGTGGTTTGTTTGTGGGGGTAAATTTTGGTATAATTCTGATAGAAAAGCCTATAGGAAGCGCTTTGAATTTAAGATATTTTTAGAGTAATTTTAAGTTATATATGACTAATAAAATAAAGTTTAAGCGAGGCGATAATTTAATTAAATATGGTAAGGCCTATAAGGTTATTAAGATTAAGAATGGGGTGCTTTTTTATAAACCGTATTTTAAGAAAAAGAAAGACAATAGTTTAGTCTGTTCAATTCCAGCTGAAAATATTGAAAATAACTATATTAGAAAGCCAATATCTAATTACCAACTAAATAAGTTGATTAAAAAGATTTTATATAAAAAAGGCAGGATTGTACAAACAAATATAATTAAGATAAAGGCGAGTTTGGGTAAAAACAAGATAGGTAAAACATTAAAAGTAGTTAAAAAGTTGTGGTTAGAGCAAAAAGATAAAGATAAAACAATGGCAAAAAGTAAAAAGAACGCTTATAAACAAGCTAGGCAACAGGTAATAGAGGAAATATCTTTGGCAAGAAATATTTCCCTTGCTAAAGCTAAGTTGGTGTTGGATAGGGCGCTTGAAAAAGGACTTGAATTTAGTTTATAGTTTTAATATTTTTGTCAGATGGGGTTTTTATTTAATTGAGCAATTTAGAAGCAAAATTTTCCATTATTTTTGCAAAATTTTCTAGGTAATCAATATCAGCTTTGCTTTTATTTCCAGAAAGAGAAAAAGTAATTTTGTCATCAAAAATATATCTGGTAAGATTTATTGCGATTTCATCAACCATAGATTTCATTGTGTTGCCGAAAATTGAAACATTATCTCTTGTTTTTCCGTAATCTTGATCATGGGAAATCTTTAGTTGTTTGGGAAGAGTAACTAGTCCAACACCGTTAAAAATTGCCACTAATTTTTTTAAATATGGAACATGTTTAAGTTTTTTTAAAAATATATTTTTAATTTTTTCCGGAACGGAAGGGTGGTTAAGTATTTTAAAAAGATGAGTTAAAACCTCCTCGTTAAGATTATCACTAATCTTGTTTAAATGACTACGAACATAATCTGGTTGATTAGCTAGTTGTTCTAAAGCAAAGATTGCCGGTTGGATTCGAGAGTGAGAAGTTGGGTTTTTTTCAAGAAAGTTATCTAGTTCAGAGTTAAATTTGCCAACTGTTGGTATTAAAATTGTTTGTTGTGGGTCTTTTCCCAGGGAAATCATGGTTTCAGCAAAAACTTTCATTATTTGAGTATTGCTTAATTTTAATAAACTTGGGGCAAATTTATTAATTAAAATCTGGGGTTGGAATTTTGTGTTTTCGGTAGGGTATTTTGTTTGACTTTGCTGGTCTTTAGAAGTTTTACTGTAGTGGCCAAGATGGTGGGCGAGGGATAGAACTGCTGATCCATCAAGGCAAAGGTGATCAGTATTTAAGGTTATTACTCCTTCTTCGTTTTGAGCAATACCGATAAAAGCTGACGGAATTTGTTCATTTAATTCCCAGCCGAAAGCATTTTGAACTGATCTATTGTCAACTACAACTTGACAATTATTTGGATCACGAGAAGAGTTTCTAACTATTTTAAAAAGCTTTTCATTGCTTATGTTCAGTGTTTCTGATTTATTTATTTTTAACACAAGGTATGTTCCATTTTCTTGCCTGATTGCGGCTTGATAATTATCTGTTTTTTTTCGAGGATCAACATATTTTTTATCCGGGCTTAAGGTAATTAAAAAAGGTTGATTTTGATATTTGCCTTTGTTTTTCATCATCCATAAAAGGGCAACTTTGGCCATACTGGTTGGATTAATTGGACTGTCTGTATTGGTTCTTATTTCTTTGATCACTCCTCGATCTTTTTTATTCAAACTGGAAAGAAAAAGTTCCCAAGGAGTTAATGCATCAACAACTCTTGATTCTTCTTTCCCCGATCTTTTTTCTGCAATGAATTTAATACTTTTTTCCATGAATTTGATAACTGGCAAAAATTTTTCAGGAACTATTTCTTGAGCTTTTAAAAGATCAGAAAGTGGACTTTTTGAGTCAGGTGTTTGTCTATTTGTAGTTTCCATATAATTTATTTTACTTTATTTGATTAAAACTTATTTGGCAAAGAGGGTTTGAATTTAGTTTATAGTTTTAATATTTTTTTGTAGTTGGTGAAGATAGGGTTATTTTCTTGGAAAAAGTAAGTAATAATTTCTATATATTTATCAAATGGGTTTTTTATTTTAGCAATTTTCTTTTTTGTTTTAGAGTCGATTTCGAGAGTATTTAATCTGACAAAAACAGGCAAGGGGAAGTCAGTTCCAAATAAAAGTTTATGATGAATGTGTTTTTGTTGACTCAAGTGATTGAGGGTGCGGGCTCTAACAGGGTTTACAATAGCTGAAACGTCTGCATAAAGATTTGGATAAGTCTTTAACATTTTAAGAAGTTTATAGTATTCTTTATTAAGATTTTTTGGTTTTTTACTGAGATTTTTCCATAAAAATAATTTATGATCAATATGCCCACTAGCCATATGGGCGGCAATGACTTTAACTCCAACCTCAAGAGGTAATTTTAAGATGTCTGTTTTTTCATAATGCTTATTAGATTTAATGGTGTGTTCGCTTCCGGTATGAATAATTAAAGGAATATTGTGAATTTTAAGCCTTTCATAATAAGGAATGAGATTTTTATTGTTAGTATCAATATTCCAATAATTTTGTAAAAACTTTGCTCCTTTGCAACCGGCTTGAACATATTTATCGATTAAATCAAGGGCATTTTTTCTTAAAGGGTTAATGGAGAGGAAGGGAATAATTAAATTAGGGTATTGATTATAAACATTAAGTACATCTTGGGTGTGGGCGCAGATGGTTTTATCTCGGTGAGTTTCTTTTCCATTGATATCAAATTTACTATCAACCCCCATTAAACAAGCTTTATTTAAGTATTTTGAGTTTTTAATTAAAAAAATAAGTGAATTAATATATTCTTGATATTTATTTTTTCTTAGTTTTTTTCTGTTTAGTCCGACTCTTTTTGCAACCAATGGAACTATGATTTTGTCAAGAATTCTATTAAAGTTTACATTTGGATTAAGCAAATGGGTGTGGATATCTATGGTTTTCATAAGAAGAAATTTATATTATACTTTATAATTTGAGTTATGGTATGATTTGTTTTTATGGAAGGATTGCAAATTTTTTTTGACTATTTTTTACACATAGATAAACACCTGATTGAATTGGTGGGGCAGTATGGAGGATTAACCTATGCTATTTTATTTTTAATAATTTTTGCTGAAACCGGTTTTGTAATCACACCATTTTTACCCGGAGATTCATTATTATTTGCGGGAGGAGCGATTGCGGCATTAGGTGGTTTGAATATTTGGTTTATGGTTGGAATATTGATAATAGCGGCAATAGTCGGCGATACGGTTAATTATTGGATTGGCCACTTTTTTGGTAAAAAGATTGTGGATAATCCAAAAATTCCTTTTATTAATCAGGAACATATTGATAAAACAGAGGAGTTTTACAAAAAGCATGGAGGAAAGACAATAATTTTAGCCAGATTTGTACCGATAATTAGAACCTTTGCCCCTTTTGTGGCGGGAGTGGGAACAATGAATTATAAAAAATTTATTCACTATAATGTGATTGGGGGAGTGGCTTGGGTAATGCTTTTTTCCTTATCCGGTTATTATTTTGGGAATATGTCATTTGTAAAAGAAAATTTTCATTATGTGGTTTTGGTAATAATTTTTCTGTCAGTTTTACCAATGGTGTATGAGTATATTATGAATAAAAAAAACAAGGCCGTTTCTATAAAAAAATAAAGTATTGACAGTGGATGTACATAGTGATATTATTTAGGCGATGAAATACGGGATTGAGTTTAGTGAAGAAAAGAATTTGATACTTCAAGAGACTCGAGGTGTTTGCTTTAAGGAGGTAGTTAAAGCATTTAAAAACAAAAACGTTTTGGATGATATTAGTAATAAAAATTATTCAAAACAAAAAATATTTGTGGTTAAGATAAAAAACTATGTATATGCAGTGCCGTATGTAATAGATAAAAAAAAGAAAACTATTTTTTTAAAAACCGTTTACCCAAGCAGAGCATTAACTAAAA
>JAYEMX010000048.1:0-12447 GCA_034718535.1 Patescibacteria group bacterium
GTAGTATGAGACTAACCAAAAAACAGCGAAAAATATTTAGCATCATCGTAGCTATAGCCACCCTCAGCTTACTCTTAAGCTCACTCTTACCCCTATTCTACTCTCTCTAAACTTCAGGGTTTATCCTTGAAGTCTAAAAATTAACATAAATTTCCTCAAGAAACTTCAGGGATAAACCCTGTAGGTGAAAAAAATGAAAAAATTAACTTTAGCATCTCCTGTTAACCAAGTTCCTTTTATCGGACCAACCTATGTCAAACGCCTAGAAAAATTAAATATCTTTATCGTTAAAGACCTTCTTCATCATTATCCTACCAGACATAATGACCTCTCAATTACATCTGAAATAAAATCAGTCAGACCAGACCAAATAGTTACCATTAAAGCCAAAGTTATCTCTTGCCAAAATATCTTTACTAAAAATAAAAAAAGAATTCAAAAAGCCATTGTCCAAGATCAATCCGGATCAATTGAGGCTATTTGGTTTAATCAAATCTATATTCCAAACACTTTAAAAGAGGGGGTTAATGTTTCATTTTCCGGTAAAATCAATTGGTTTAATCGAAAATTGGCTTTAATTTCCCCTCAGTACGAAATCATCGGCACTAATAACCATAAAAATCTTCATACCGGTAGATTGGTCCCAATTTATCCGGAAACAGCCAAACTTTCCAGTAAGTGGCTCCGATCAAGAATTAATTTTGTTTTAGAAAATCTAAAAACAGATTTAAAAAAAGATTGGCTTCCCCAAAACATCAAAAAAAATCATCATCTCATTAATCTTGATTCTGCCTTAAACTCAATTCACTTTCCCAAAGATCATCATCAGCTTGAACTGGCTAAAACAAGACTTAAATTTGACGAAATGCTTTTTCTTCAACTAAATGCTTTGCAAAAAAAGAAACAATGGCAACAAAAAAGCCTAAGCAACCAACTAATTATTCACCAAGCAAAAATTCTAAAATTAATTTCAAGCCTACCTTTCAAGCTAACTAAAGCCCAAAATACCTGTATCAAAGAAATTCTAACTGACCTGAAAAAAAACAAACCCATGAATCGCTTACTTCAAGGAGATGTTGGTTCAGGTAAAACTATTGTCGCCGCTATCGCTCTTTATGTCAGTTATTTAAACGGTTTTAACTCTATTATCATGGCTCCCACCACCATTTTAGCCAATCAACACTTCAATTCTTTAAAAACCATCTTTGCCAACACTAAAATAAAACTGGCTTTAATCACCTCAAGTTCAAAACAAAATATAAATAAGGCCGATATTTTGGTTGGCACTCATGCTCTTTTATTCAAAAAAATTAACAATCGAAAAATCGGCGTTTTAATTATTGATGAACAGCACCGTTTCGGAGTTAAACAAAGATCTGCTTTTTTAAAAATTAGTCAAAAAATCATTCCTCACACCCTTACCATGACCGCCACCCCGATTCCAAGAACCATTGCTTTAACCGCTTATGCGGATTTAGACATATCCATTCTTAATCAAATGCCCCAAGGAAGAAAATCCATTAAAACCTGGGTTGTTCCTACCAAAAAAAGACTGGACGCTTATCATTGGATAGCTAATCAAATTAAAAAACATCAAACCCAAGCTTTTATTATCTATCCACTCATAAATCCATCAAAATCAGAAACCCTCAAAGACATTAAGGCCGCCACCCATGAGTTTAATCAATTAAAGTCTATCTTTAATCATTTAAAGTTAGATCTTCTTCATGGCAAAATAAAAGATAAGCAAAAACAAATCATAATTAAAAAATTTCAAGCCAATAAAACTAATATTCTGGTTTCCACTCCCGTTATTGAAGTCGGTATTGATATTCCTAATGCCACTATAATTCTAATTGAGTCTGCTGAGCGCTTTGGTTTGGCCCAACTCCACCAATTAAGAGGTCGTGTTGGTCGTAGTCAACAATCTTCATTTTGTTTTCTTTTTTCCGAAACTACCCAAAAAACTAGTCTCTCAAGATTAAAAGCCATGGAAAGACTTCACTCCGGTTTAAAGCTGGCCAAGCTTGATCTAAAACTAAGAGGACCGGGAGATCTATACGGTTTAAAGCAACATGGTTTTACTAATCTAAAAATTGCTTCACTAACCGATACTTTATTAATCAAGCAAACTAAGAAAATCGCTCAAACCATTATAGATAATTATCCGACTCTATTGAAAAACATTAAACTTAAGGGTAAAATAAAGAAAATTATCTTAAATTAATTAAATTTGCAAACTTATGCCTGCAGTTCCAAAAAGAAAAAATTCAACCAGAAGAAAAGGTAAGCGAAGAGCTGCTATTAGCCTATCAAAACCAAATCTTTCCAAATGTCCTCATTGTGGTCACTTAAAGCCATCTCATCAAATTTGCCCTAATTGCAATCAATACTAATTTAAACTCATGAAAGTTAGATCTGACCCTAGACACTTAAACAGAATTAAATTGTTCAAAAAACTTTTTACCATTGGCTTTCCGGGTAAAAATTCCGATCATCCCTTAATTCAACCGATTATAAACAATTTACCTGAAATCGATAAATTAATAGAAAAAAAAGCCCCAGAATGGCCCATCAAAAAACTAAACAAAATCGACCTCGCCATATTAAGATTGGCTATCTACGAAATTAAAATAGAAAAAAAAGCCCCCAACAAAGTTATTGTTGATGAAGCTGTTGAGCTGGCTAAAAAATTTGGCACTGAAAAAACCTCAAAATTTGTAAACGGAGTTCTGGACTCAATCATTAAAAAATGAAAACTATTGCTAACTACACTTTTAAAAAACCCAACTTACTCACCATTGCTTTAACTCATCGCTCGGCCTTAAACGAAAAAAATATTTACAAACAATCATACGAGCGTTTAGAGTTTCTGGGAGACGCCGTTCTTGAGTTGGTTGTCACCAGCCACCTCTTTAAATCCTATCCTAAAATAAAAGAAGGTGAATTAACTCACCTTAGGGCTAAAATTGTTCAAACCAAAACTTTGGCCGCCGCTTCAAAAAAACTAAAACTTGGAACTAAACTTATTTTCTCCAGCGGAGAAGTAAATGCCAAAGGTGGTCAAAACATTTCAATTCTGGCGGATTGTTTTGAATCTATTGTTGGCGCTATTTACCAAGATAGGGGATATAAGTATGCGGAAAAATTTATCAAAGACAATCTACTTAAAAACTTAAAAAGCATTTATCAAGGTATTCAAATTACCGACTATAAAAGCAAACTTCAAGAATTTTGGCAACTCAAACTAAAAACAGCTCCTGTTTACAAACTGGTTAAAGCTATTGGCCCGGACCATCAAAAAACTTTTACCGTTAACGTTCTCTTAAAAAACAAAGTTATGGGAAAAGGAATCGGCAAATCAAAACAAGAAGCCCAGCAATTTGCAGCCAAAAATGCCCTTGAGAAGAATAAAATTATCTGATAATATTAGCCATCTTAAGCAAACATATTTATGCTCAAAATTAAACTAAGCAGAACCGGAAAAAAAGGTTACTCCAGTTACAAAATTATCGTTAATGAAGCTAGAAGTAAGCGTGATGGTCGTTATCTTGAACAACTGGGTACCTATGATCCAAATACTAAACCTTTATCAATTAAAATAGACAAAAAAAGATTAAGCTATTGGTTGGAAAAAGGTGCTCAACCCACCGACACCATCAGGCGCTTAATAAAAAAATATGCTTGATTTAGTTAAATACTTAGTTACCACCATTGTTGATCATCAAGACAAGGTCGAACTTAAAGAAACTCTTGATGAAGCTCAAACCCATATTATTACTATCAATGTTGACCCTGAAGATATGGGAAAAGTCATTGGCAAGGGTGGAAAAATCATTAACTCTATAAGAGAACTTGCCAAAGTTAAGGCCATTAAACAAGGTTTAAGAGTTAGGGTAATCCTTGAAGATCCAGCGAAAACAAATCAACTTTCCCAGTCGGAGCCACCGGAAGAACAGCCTCAAACGTCTTAAAGGAAAAAAGCCTGTTTAATAAAAATTCGTCTTTTTTATCTAAAAGATTTACTTCTTTACTAACAGAACCCAATGTTTTCGGAGGCGCCTGATAATAAGCCAATACTTCTATATCAGCCACCACATTTAAAGAAGTTTCTTCAAAAAACGGATTGCTTTTAATAGATAAACTCAATTTATCAATCTTCATTAATGGAGCCATTTTTTCAAGATTTTTCATAAACAAAGCCAAATTATCAAAATTACCACCCACCTTAAACCCAAACTTCATATCTTTAAGTCCGGATGGTGATTTTTCATCCTCCTCACCCAAAACACCGGGCCTTAAAGTGATTCCTCCAAACGAAAGATTATAATCCATGGCTAAACGCGATAAAGATCCCATTAAAGGCACTACTGGTTTTTTTGAAGGAAAAACAGTTTCCATTTTTAGCACTCTCTTATTAATCAATACTTTATCAATTCCTTCCAAAAATTCTAGTTTAATCTTAAGCTTTGCCTTCTCGGCCACAAGTGTTTTATTTGTTTTCAATCTTAATTTTAACTTGGACGTTATCGGACCAAAAATAACAAAAGATAAACCTAATCCGGCAATAAAAAGAACCATTAACTTTTTATTTTTAAAAATATTAAAACTTGACCTCTTTTTATTCATTTATCCTTTTAAATCCAAGCTAATTGTTACATCAAAAGATAAACCCCCATCTTTACCCAAAGAAATTCTATTAACCCGCGCTTCAATAATTTTCAATCTATAGCTTTTAGAATCTCGAATCCGTTCCAGTAATAAACTTAAAGTTGGGTAGTCGGGTACACTACCGGATAATAAAATTTTTCCTTTGGTTTCTACATTAAAACCATTTATAGCCGTTCCGGTGGGAATTAAAGCAAAAATCGTTTCAACCACCGCACAATGAACCTCTTGAGACTTAATCAACTCTTCAAAAGTACCTAATTTCCCGGTCAAATAAATCTGTTTACTCTCCACGTCAGACAGGTTTTTAATCTGTTGCTTTGTTTCTGTAATTTGATTTTCCAGCAATAAATTTCTTTTGTTAATTAACAAACTATAAGCAGATATCAACGCCATTACCACCCCGAGAAAAATTAACCATATCAAAAATGATCTGGTTAATAAAAGTATTAATTTTTGTCTTTTATTGATTTTTTTTAGCTTTTTAGGATAAAGATTAATATCCATACTAATCCAATCCTTTTATTGCCAATCCCGCCACTACGGCCAATTCCGGACTATTTTCCTTGGTAATAAATTTATTAAAAGTTTCATCTTTCACAAACTTTAAAACCGGATTTCCCACTATTGTTTCAACATTAACTTTTTTAACCAAATAACTGCTTAAACCGGGAAGTAAGGCCCCACCCCCGGTCACTACCAACTGTTCCGGTAATTTATTCATACCCTGTTGTTTTAAATATACAAAAGACTTATTTACTTGGTTCACCACTTGATCCAAAAGTGGCAATAAAACTCGAGCCACTTTCCCCTCAAGTAAATCTTCTCTCACTCCATAGGTTATTTTATACTGTTCTGCTTGGTCAACCGGCAACTTTAACTCACTTACTAAAGAATTTGTCATTGTCATGGACCCAATCGACATTGAATGTAAAAACATTGGCACACCTTTATCCAAAATCATCATATCTGTGGTTCTATGTCCAAAAGAAATTAATAACTGGGTTTTTGAAATATCGGTAAATACTCTTTTTAATGAAAATAGTTCTGTTTCCAAGCTCTTGGGGATTAAACCAACCGCGTCTAATACCGAAGTTAATTTATTCAGTCTTGTTTTTGTCACCGCAATTAATAGTACCTTCATATTACTATCAGCTTCATTTTCCGTTGATTTACTTAATACCTGATGAAATAATTCTACTTCTGATAAAGCTACCGGCACATATTGTTCGGCTTCATATTGAATTGAAGAAGCTAATTCAGTTGAAGAAAGTAGGGGAGTGGTCACAATCCTGGTATAAACATCACTCTCAGGTAAAGACACATTAACCTCCGCAGTTTGTTTAATCGAAGATTCTTTAATCACTTGTTTAATTACTTCAATCTGATCTCTTCCGGAAATTAAACCCGAAGCAAAATGCTTTAATTTATACCCTGCCGATGATTTTTCAGCCTGAAGCACCTTAATCGAAGACGAGCCAATATCTAATCCAAAAAATGTTCCCATAGGCAGACCTTAGTTTTTATATTATTTTATTATACTTCCTCCGGAAAACAATGCATAATCAAAAATTGATGACGAGGCCGATTCGGTTCTGGTTACTTCAATCGCTTTTGATTCCAAAGTTTCTGCTTGAGCTGTTGAATTTATTAAATAAGCTTGATTTGGCAAGTCAACATTACCAGCCACCATTAAGCTCGTCTGATTATATAAAGGTCTAATTCTAACTAATACATCGTTTGAATCAACTCCAACTTCAAATTTTCTAAAATAACCATCACCTGCATCAGTTATATCCTCCATGGCATTTTCACTATTCAAAGCACAGGCATTAAGCCCATACCTGGTTACTTGATTTAAATTATCTACCACACTAATTAATAAAGATGATACTGTCCCTCCACTCACCGCAGTTGCCCCACTGCAATTGCTACTTATATCCCCCCAGTTAACTGTTAATTTATTTAACCCCAAATCAGCTCCTTCCAAATTAACCTCAATCGATTTATTTTCTTCAAACTCTCCCTGAATTTTTACTCGGCCACTAACATCATAATTAACTGTAATTCCATCAACTTCTATCTCCTGACCAACTCCAACTACGATATTTTTTAAAGCCTCTTCTATACCAGCCTCAGCCGCATTAAAAGCTCTGGACCCTTCCTGTTCTTGTTTACTGATTTTTACATCCATAGTTGATTGAGAAACAATCGATAAACCCAAGCCCAATGCCACTACCACTACCAATAAAACAATTAACACTGCCTGTCCCGCTGACGCGGGGGCTTGCCCGCTACTCTCCTTCATTCTTTTATTTTAAATCAAATTTACTAATATTGTCTAGTCGAAACAGAAGTGGCAAAAGAAGAAACAGCTTTTTCGGAAATTTTACTTCCTTGATCTTGACCGGCCGTCAAAGTAAATGAAATGGTTACAATTTGATTTCCAGTACTTCCTTCAAAACAACTAAAACTAAGCAAAGATGCCTCAGCCAAGCTACTGGTTAAAAACTGAGTTGAATTTGAAGCGATTTTATCATCAACTAAACTAAAAACCGTCAACCCCTCGTCTTTAGATGTTAAAGTTAAGTCTCCGGAACAATCATCAATGCTTTTTGATTCCCTGATCATTTTAGTCATCGACTTTAAGGCAAAGTCTCCTTCTTGATGAATACCGGAAATCAATTGAGCTTTAGTTCCACCCCTAATCGTTGCCAAAAAAATTCCAATCAAAGTTAGAGAAAAAAGAGCCATAATTCCACTCACAGTCAAAATCTCAATCATAGTATACCCATTTGTTTTCTTCATCTTTCCCACCTGGTTAACTTGGTAGTTTGAACGGTTGAATTTAACTTTGGTCCCTCTTGCCAATAAACGGTTACCGTCACATCAACTTCGCCACTCAAATTTACACAACGACTAAACAAACTACCCGAATACATTTCACTTTCACTGGTGCAACCACCGTTTAACCCATCACCAACCGTCCAATTACTATCCAATATATATTCACTTCCATTTGCATCTCCGGAAAATTCATTCCAACTATAGTCCCTATACGTTCTCATTAATTCTATTCCTTCTTGAGCTAAAGCTACAGACTGAGTTTTGTTCTTAGCCACTCGACTGTTTTTTACTGACAAAGATATTAAAGCCAATAACGCCACCAAAAGTAAACTCATCATTCCCACTCCAACCACTACTTCAACCAAAGATTGACCTTTATCTTGTTTCATAACATCTGTCCGCTAATTAATCCGCTTTGCTCAATATTAACTTCATATTCATAACTCTCTGACCCTAAAATAATTACAAACGGTGCATTATCAATCCAAGTCTTTAAAGTTAAAAATTCAATTTCACCAAAATCTGCATCAAAAACAACTTCTTCATCCAAGGTAAGTGTAGTTTCATCCCCACTATTAGTTAAACAAACAGCCTGAACACTATAACTATTGGGATTAACCCAAGCAACCGTATAATTTTGCAAAGAAATACAACCAACTGGCTTTTCTCCAGACATAGCCTTTTGTTGAAAAGATTTTAAGTTAGTTTTAAAAGTATTTCCTTCTTGCTTTACTATTTGTTTACTGCCCATACCTTTATAAGCCGCCAACCCACCTAAGACCAAAATCAAACCAATACTAACTGAAACTAATAATTCAATTAAAGTAAATCCTAAGGCAGTTTTTTTCATCAAAGAGGATTAGATACCTTGTAATTACAATCGTCGGAACCACAATCAGTTCCAACATAGCTATCTCCCGTATCTATTTCCAATAAAGCATATAAATCATAGCTTCTGTCTCCATATGTATAAACATAATTTTGAGTAGAAGATGGGTCCTCAGGAATTGTTTCCATATAAGTTTCAGTTGCTGAAGCTAAGGCATTTCCAAAAGTAATGCTAGCCGGATAGTCACTTTCATCTGTATAATAAAGTTCTAAAGCTGACCTAATTTGTTCCAAATCTCCTTTTCTTTTTCCATCTCGAGCTTTTTTGTTTGCCACTCCAAAATTAGTCACTCCAATCATAGTTAAAACCGCAATAATGGTAGTCACTACTAAAACCTCTATAAAAGTAAACCCTTTATTTTTCATTGTTGATTGTAAACGCATATATCTTGTTCAGCTCCAGTCCAACTACCGTCATCTTCAAGATCTGCACATAATTGATAACCAACTCCCCAAGTACCTACTTTAATATAAGCTTGGGTTGAAGATTTTGGATCAGCCGGAACCGCCCTCATTGTTGTTTCAGAGCTACAAGTAATCGCCGACCCAACCCCTGCTAACGATATCGGATAAGTACTTGATAAAGAATAGCATTGCTCTAATGATTTTTGAATCGCCTTTAAATCCGCCCTGCGCCTGGAATCCCGACCCCTTTTTTGAGCTGTAGAAAAACTCACGCTACCAATAGCTATTAAAATTCCAATAATAGAAATTGTTACAAGTAATTCAAGTAAGGTAAAACCTTGACTATATAAATAAGTTTTTTTCATAATACCAAACCAAGATACCAATTTAAAATACTTATTCCCCAAAGCTTGGAAATAAGCATTCCTAATAGTAAAAATGGCCCAAATGCAATTTTACTTTTCAATTTTTTATTACCAATTAAAATGAGTATGACTCCCACCCCGGCTCCTGTCAAGAAAGCTATAAAATAAGACACTATTATTAATGGCCATCCCAAAACCAACCCCATTAAAAAAGCTAATTTAACATCGCCAAAACCCATAGCCTCTTTTTTCATTAATTTTTTTGATAACCAAGCAATAGAATATAAAAATAAAGAGCTACCCAACGCCACTATCAAAACCCGCCATTGATTGGAAAAAAATAATCTTAAAAAAGCCGCTCCGATCAGGGGCAGTAAAACTTGATCCGGAATTAACATATGCTTAATATCATAAACCGCTATAGCTAAAGATCCTGAAAACAAAATCAGCCAGTAAATAAGTAAAGCAAAGCTATAAAACCCCTCCATGTGACCAAAAAAAGAAAAATTAACTTTAAGCAACCAATAAATCCAAACAAATTGAACCCCGACCAATAACTCTAAAATTAAATTATCAATCCTGATTTTTTTCTTACAATATCTACACTTACCTCCTAGTAGCAAATAAGAGAGTAGGGGAATATTATCAAACCAAGCTATTTGTTTTTTACAATGATCGCATCTGGACCTACCTTTTAAAGCCGATTCGCCTGTTCGAAGACGATAAATCACCACACTCAAAAAACTTCCCACCGCAGCCCCCAACCAAAACATCACCAAATAATCCATATAAATCCAATATACCACAACATTCCATCCCGGGATGGAATATTATATACTTACTATATGCCCGTGCGAAAAATTCCCCTAGTCACTAATGAGTACTATCATATTTTCAATAGGGGATTTAACAAGCAAAAAATATTTATATCACCAAGCGACTATCAAAGAGTCTTCAAAACTATCCAATATTATCACTTCCTAACTCCACCAATTAAATTTTCTTATCTTAATATCCAGCCCCTAAAACGACAAAATGAAATTCTAAACCAACTTGTGCAAACATCTATTGATATTCTTGCTTTTTGTTTCATGCCCAATCATTTTCATTTTCTAGTTAAACAAATTAAAGATGGTGGCATTTTGAATTCTATCAGCAAATTTAGTTTAAGTTACTCAAAATACTTTAATACCTTCCACGAAAAAAATGGCCCCGTTTTTGAAGGTCGATTCAAAGCCATAAGAGTTTCTTCAAACGAACAATTACTCCACCTTAGTCGCTATATTCATCTTAACCCATATACGGCTTCTATAGTCAAAAATATCAACCAAATTCAAAACTATCCCTATTCGTCTCTTAAAGAATATTTACATCCGCAAAGATTCAATTTATCTCAAACCAGCCAGATTCTTAAACAGTTTAAATCTCCTCAGGATTATTTAAAATTTATTAAAGACCACGCCGATTACCAAAAACAACTCCACCTCATTAAAGAAATATCTGTTGACTAATATTCCATCCCGGGATGGAATATTATATTTATATTTACCTCTACCAAAAAGCCCCCGATTTAATCGGGGGCTTTATTAAAAATCTATTCGAAGTTTACTCTTCAGGAATACAGACCATACATGAGTTAGCCGCATCCTCCCAAGTAGGTTCAGTTATCCCTCCTCCACATTGAGAAATTGAGCCTGTTTCTGCAGTTAAGTCAACATCTTTCAAAGTATCCCAGTCAGTCCTCTTGGCATTAGACGACGGCACAAAACACACAGACACAGAAGGATCATCAAGCTCTTTCACAATATAAAACACGTCTTCCTTTATTGGACCTGTTCTAAATGCTTTTCTTTTTCCAAACTGAGATTTCAACTCAAACCCACTTATCAAGACCCCATCCAAAGTACATCCATCTTCATCTTGGTTAATGGCAGCAATAGTTGTTCCACCACAAATCCCAACTCCAGCTTTCTCTCCAGTTGATTTGAATGCCGCATCAGCAGAAGATATATAATCAGTGAAAGCGCTTGAGTTATTCCAGGGAAATTTTTCATTAGAAGCATAATACCTGTCAATTGCTTTAGCAATTTGAGCCGAATCAGCCCTTCTCCCAGCATCCCTACCTTTATTCAACTGTTCAATTGGATTGATGGCTGACAAAACAGCAATCGCTAAAATTCCAATTAAAGAAATAACTACTAATAACTCTATCAAGGTAAAACCTTTATTTTTTAACCTCATAATTTCCTCCTTAAAAAGCACTGGTAAGATTGTAAATGGGCAGGATTATGGCAATTACCAGAAATGCCACACCTACGCCTAATATAATCATCATAAGTGGCTCAATTGCAGTTGTCAAGCCTTTAATCGCCTGCTCCGCCTCACTTTCAAAGTAGACGGAAACATTAAGTAATACTTCGTCAATCTTGCCTGTCTCTTCACCTACCGCTATCATTTGTGATACTAATGGGGGATAGTGTTCAAACTGCCCAATTGCCGCCGCTAAAGGAATTCCTTTTTCAACATCGCGAGCCGCCTTTTTTAATGACTTGGAAAAAATCACATTGTCAGCCGCCCCCGAAACAATCTCCAAAGCCTCAACTATCGAAATTCCGGCTTCAACCAACAAAGCTAAAGTCCTGGTAATCTCGGTTAAAATCACTTTTGTTCTTAATTTGCCCACAATCGGCATCTTTAAAACTTGAGCATCAACTATAGATTTTCCCGATGGTGTTTTTTTCCACTTAAAAAAACTATAACCTCCGACTATTACTATTAATAGCTGCGCATACCAAGTCTTAACCATAAAATTAGACATTCCAATTAAAACTTTAGTCATCCCCGGCAACTCCGCTCCAAATTCATCATAAAGCGAGGTTAATTTAGGAATAACAAAAACCATCATTACTGCCGCCACCGCTATCATCGCCGCAGTTACAATCCCCGGATAAATCAAAGCATTTTTAGTCTTAGACCTAAACGCCGACTCTTTTTCCAAATTATCAGCTAAACGAAGTAAAACTTTTTCTATCACTCCCGCCGCCTCACCCGATCTGACCAAAGATAAATAAACCGGAGTAAAAACTTTTTTGTGTTTACTTAAAGCTTTATAAAAAGAACCCCCACCTTCAATATCACGCAAAATCTCATCCACCACTTTAGCCATAGTTAAATTAGATTGATATTTTAATATTGATAAAGCAGTCGTCAAAGGAAGCCCTGCTTTAATCATAGTTGCCAGCTGTCTTGTAAAATGAACCACATCCTGTTTTTT
>JAYEMX010000049.1:0-12302 GCA_034718535.1 Patescibacteria group bacterium
CTCTTTTTCTAAAATTAATCCATCTGCTATTGCTTTAATGGCCTCATCCATCACTAAAACATCAACTTTCTTTATCAATTTTTCCGCCTGCACCAGTCCAGCTTCAGCTGCTTGCTGATGTATTTGCGGAGTCTCTTTATCTGTTGGTAATTTATAAAACCCCTTACCCATAAAATACATTTCCAACCCACCTTTAGGGATCATCCTTGAAGGTAAAGTTTTCTCACTAATATCCCAATCTTTCCCCTTATACCAACTCACCCACCCAACTTTCATATTATTACAAACCGCCCTCATCGCTATTCCCAAAGCCGCCGAAGTTTTTCCTTTTCCTTCTCCGGTAAAAATATATATCATTCCTTTTTTAACCCTCATAACCAGTTTCCATTTTACACTTTTTTCTCCAATCTTTCTTTGCTTCCATTCCAAATTCTTTCAATAAATTTTCTAAATACTCAAGTGGGAACCCCAAAACGTTTGTAAATGACCCCTCAATTTTTTCTACTAAACTTCCAAAACCATCTAATTTATATCTAATACTAAATCCCCCGGCCTTATCCATTAAATTAAATTTTTTAATATATCTCTTAATTATTTCATCATCGTAATCTTTCATTTTAACTTTAGTTTCACATACACTTAATCTGCCCTCCATAGATTTAGAATCAACCACCGCTACTCCCGTATAAATCATATGCTCCTTACCAGCCAGACTCTCTAGCATCTTCTTAGTTTCTTTTATGTTTTTCGGCTTACCCAACTGTTTACCTTCAAATTCCACCGTTAAATCAGACCCAATTACCAAACCTTTTTTTAAACCCCTAGAGCCTCCATATGCTTTCGCCAAACTTAATTCTTTTACCATCTTTTTTCCGTCACTGCCCCTATACTCATCTTCATCAACCCCATGTTCAACTACTTCAAAATCCAAACCCGTCCATCCTAGTAATTCTTTTCTCCTTGAACTTTCTGACGCTAAATAGAGCATTTTGAAAAACCACAACTTCGGCAGGTGGCACATCCTTCAATTATTTCCATCTTCATTCCACACTCGGGACAATATTCGGCAAATCTTTGATTCAATGGTTTAATTCTCACTTTGCTTTGGATTTTTAATTTACTCTTTTTCTTATCTTTATCTGTCTCTATTGATAATATTTGAGTTTCTCTACTCCCCGACCTATAAACCGTAATCCCTTTACAACCAAGTTCCCAGGCTAATAAATAAGCTTTTTTAATATCTTCCATAGTAGCATTTTCGGGAAAGTTAATTGTTTTTGAAACCGCATTTTCCGTACTTTTTTGAAATCCCGCCTGCATTTTTACATGATCCTCCGGACTAATATCATAAGCAGTTACAAATACTTTTTTTATTGAACTAGACAAATACTCAATATCTTGACAACTGCCTGTCTTAGCCACCCTTTTTAAAACCTCGCTTTTTTGTTTTTTACTTAAATTACTTTTTTCAATCACTTCTTTAAAATACTTATTTACATATAACAATCCAGATTCATCCACTACGTTTTTAACAAAACTTAAAGCAAAATTAGGTTCTATTCCACTACTAACATCAGCCACCATAGCAATGGTTCCGGTTGGAGCAATTGTCGTTACCGCCAAATTTCTTCTCACTATACCTTTTTTTTCATAGTCACTACCCTTAATATTTTTAAATGGTCCTTTTTCTTTCCCTAGTCTTTCTGATTCTTCTACCGCCACTTTACTAATTACCGCCATAACTTTTTTCCCTAACTTCACTCCCTCGCTTGTGTTATAACCTAAACTCAATTGATATAACATATCCGCAAAACCCATTACTCCCAATCCGATTCGTCTATTGTTTTTAGCCATCTTGGTAGTTTCTTTAATCGGATATCGGCTCACATCTACTCCGTTATCTAAAAATCTAATCGCTATTTTAGTTACCTCCTCTAGTTTTTTATAATCCACTTCTCCTTTAATAACCATTTTGGCTAAATTAATCGATCCTAAATTACAAACATCAAACGCATGCAAAGGCTGTTCCCCGCAAGGATTAGTGGCAGTTAAAAGGCCTAAAGTTTTCTTAACCGGGTTATTTTTATTAATCGTATCTAAAAACACCATTCCGGGATCGCCAGTTTTCCAAGCTAAAGAAACTATTTCATTAAACAAATTTCTGGCCTTTACCGTCTGCACCACCTGATTATTTCTTGGATTTTTTAAATTAAAGTTTTTATTTTTTTTCACCGCTCGCATAAATTTATCCGTCACTCCTACCGAAATATTAAAGTTAGTCATTTCCCCATCTTTGGTTTTGCAATTAATAAAATCTAAAATATCCGGATGATCAATATTCAAAACCCCCATATTTGCCCCCATCTTATAACCACCTTGCATTACTTGAGCTGTCGCCGCATCAAACACTTTCATAAAGCTAACCGGCCCGGTACTAAAACCGCCGGAAGTGCCTACAAAATCACCTTTTGGCCGAAGCTTAGAAAAATTAAAACCAGATCCCCCACCCGCTTGTTGGACCAAAGCCAACCACTTAATCGCATCAAAAATTGCTTCCATGTCATCTTCAACCGGTAACACAAAACAATTTGCCAAAGTCGGTTTTTTAGTCCCCGCCGATCGCAAATAACCACCGGCCGGCATAAACTCCATTCTTGAAATCACTTTATAAAATTTATCCCGCCATTTCTTTTTATTTTTTTTACCTTTTTCCTTTTCAGCTATCGACTTAGCCACCCTCTTAAACAAATCACTGGGACTTTCTATTGTTTTTCCCTCATCATCGTGCCTTAAGTACCGATTTCTTAACACTTTTAATTGATTTACGTTTAAACCTAAATTGTCTTTTACTCCAAGCGTTTCTTTAATTTTTCTAATTTGCTTATGTTGTTCTCTGTATAAAATATATTTTTTAGCTGTTTCATAATATCCGGCCGCCATCAAAACTTGCTCAACTATATTTTGTACTTGCTCAACTGTAGCCAACACACCATTAACACTTTTTTTTAAAATATTAATCGCAATCTTTGTTAATCTTTCAGCCTCCTTTTTTTGTTTTTTTTGCAATACTTCATTTGTTTCTTTTAATGCCAACTTAATTACTTCAATAATCTTATTTTCTTTAAATTTAACTACTTCCCCATTTCTCTTGGTAATCTTTTTTAAATTTGTCATAAATCACATTTTGAAAAACCACAATCAGGGCAAATTTCACATCCTTCTTTAATTTCTAAATTTGCTCCACATTCAGGGCAAATTTTTTCACCGATACTGGAAACATTTAATACTTGATTTTTTTTAGACCCGTCACGATAAATGGTAATTCCCTTACAGCCCAGCTTATAAGCCGTTAAATAGGCTTTTTCAACCTCATCAACCGAAGCTTCATGTTTAAAATTAATTGTTTTAGAAACCGAATTATCAAAGTATTTCTGCCAAGCGGCCTGAATTTTAACATGGCTTTTCCAACCAACTTCGTGACTAACTACAAACACTTTTTTAGCATACTTTTTTTTAAATTCTTTATAGACCAAATCTTCTATTAATATCTTTTTTGTCGGACTATTTTTCCGACTATCTTCAAAAAAAGTTTTTCTTAACGTTTTTAAAGCAAACACTGGTTCTATTCCGGATGAACAATCGGCAAACATACTGATTGTTCCTGTCGGAGCAATCATTGTCGTCGCACAATTCCTTCTCGGTTTATTTGAATTAGCATAAATACTAATATCATAATTTGAAAAATTACCTCTTACTTTACCTAACCTCTCGCTCTCCTTATCTGCCTCTAATCTAATAAACTTTGCCAACCTCTCCGATAGTTTTACCGCCCTTTCCTCATCATAACTGATTCCCATTTTAAAAAATAAATGAGCTAGTCCCATTACTCCTAACCCGATTCGTCTATTTCCGTTTTTTACCATTCTCTCTATCTCCGGCAACGGATAATTATTTACTTCAACTACATTATCTAAAAATCTTACTCCCAGTCGAACCGACTTTCGTAAATCTTCCCAATCAATTTTATTTTTCTTTACATGATTAGACAACACCACGCTCATTAAATTACAACTTTCATAGGGTAAAAGATAAATTTCTCCACAAGGATTAGTCGCTCTAAGTTTTCCTAAAGAAGGAGTTGGATTATCTTTTTCCGCTCGATCTAAAAAAGCCATTCCTGGATCCCCGCTTTTATGTGCTTGCCGGCAAATTTTTTTAAACAGTCTGTCTGCTCTGATTTTTTTAACTACTTTTTTAGTCCGCGGATTAACCAGCCCCCACTGTTTTTTATCTTTTACCGCCTGCATAAATTTATCTGTTACTCCGACTGACACATTAAAATTTTTCAAATTACCGTCTTCTTCCTTCATCTTAATAAACTCTTCAATATCTGGATGATCTACTTCTAAAACCGCCATATTACCACCCTGTCTTTTTAACCCCTGCAAAATTTTAGACAAAGCCACACTAAAAACTTTAATAAAATCCACCGGTCCGGAAGCCGCCCCCAGAACATTTTTAACTTTATCTCCATGAGGTCTAATCTTTGAAAAGTTAAATCCTGTTCCGCCGTTATTCTTATGAATTACCGCCGCCTCACCCAATGTTTTAAAAATTCTCTCAATACTGTCTTCAATCGGTAAAACAAAACAAGCCGCCAACTGCCCTACCGCCATTGGGTTTCCCGCCTCATACATTGCCTTACCCGTACTAACTATTTTTTTACTCACCATTCTTTTATAAAATTGCTCGGCTACTTTTTTTACCTCACCGTTATTTGACCAAATAATTTCTGGTTTAGCCGCATATTGGGCTACTCGCCACAACATTTCCCCCACCGTCTCTACCGGATTACCTTCTTTATCATGCATCAAATAACGTTTTTTAGTTATCTCTTTGGCAATTTTAGATTGTTTTGGCTCAATTATTTTCATATAAATATCGCTGCAGTTGTTACGAACCTTATCTTTTGTGTTCGTAACCTGCTCCTCATTTATTCAACAATATTATCAATCTTCTTTTAAAAGCAGCTTTCGCAGACTTGCTGAGCTTGGACCCGAAGGGTCAGCAAGTCGAGAACGCAAGAAGTCGTCACCGCAGGAGTGACGAACTTGTGGTGCTTAAAAAGAATGGTTGATAAATAAATTGTTGACACATTTTTAACTTACACTGCATCTTGAATATCCACAAAATAAACAAGTAGCGCATCCTTCTTTAAAAGTTAACTCTCCTCCACACTCGGGACAAATATCCTCTTGAATATGACCATTTCCAACCCATTTTCTCTTATCATCAGTCAAGGGTTTTCCGATTAAACTTGAAGTTCCCGAATTCAACACTTGTCTACTTTTACTTCCATCCCTATAAACTGTCACCCCTTTACAATCAAGTTCATAGGCTAAAACATAAGCTTCTCTCACATCATCGGGAGTAGCCGAATTCGGCATATTAATGGTTTTTGACACTGCCGCATCAATATATTTTTGCCAAACCGCCTGCATTTTAATGTGGCTAACAAAGTTAATTTCATGGCTCACTTTAAATATTCCTTTAATATTTTTTGGAACTCCGGCCAAACCGTCAATTCCTCCGGTTTCACTAATTTGTTTCATTAAATTCTTAGAATAAAACTTATTTTGACGAGCTGTTTTTTCAAATAAATCATTTACTTCCACTAACTCAGTTTTACCCACATCTAAAATATTTTTCCTAATATAGGATAAAGCAAACATCGGCTCAATCCCAGAAGAACAATTAGCTATAATACTGATCGTCCCGGTTGGAGCCACGGTATTAACCGTACTGTTTCTCATTACTTTAAAACCCTTCTTTTCCCATAAACTACCCTTAAAAGCTGGGAAAGAACCTCTTTCTTCACCTAATTTTCTTGACTCGTCGCGAGCGATATTTTGTAAATATTTAGATATTTTTCCTCCTATTTTTCTACCTTCACTTGAATCATAAGCTACTTTTAACTTCACCAACATATCCGCAAACCCCATCACTCCCAAACCAATTTTTCTGGTTTCATGGGTTTTTTTACCTATCTCTTCAATCGGGTAACTACAAACGTCTATCACATTATCCAAAAATCTAACTGCTAACCGAATTAATCCTTCTAATTTTTCCCAATCAACCTTAGCCTTACTCCCTTTTCTGTTATTTTTTACACACTTAGACAAATTAATACTTCCCAAATTACAACTTTCATAAGCTAATAATGGCTGTTCTCCGCAAGGGTTGGTGGTTTTAATCTCCCCTAAATGATTAACCGGATTTTTTTCATTCATCTTAGTTAAAAATACCATTCCCGGATCAGCTGTTTTCCAGGCTTGAAAAGTTATCATATCTAAAACTCTTCTGGCTGAAATTTTTTTCACCACCTTACCCGATTCTGGTGCTCGTAGTTCATATTCCTTATTTTTTAAAGCCGCTTTCATAAACTCATCTGTCACCCCCACCGAAAGATTAAAATTAGACATTCCCTCTTCAACTCCTTTGGCAAAAATAAAGTCCATAATATCCGGATGATGAACATTCATTACCGCCATCATTGCCACTCTTCTCGAAGAACCTTCATTAATCACATTTGCCATTTGATTAAATAACTGTAAAAAAGATATCGGACCGGAAGTTATCCCACCAGTTGATTTTATTCTTGACCCTCTGGCTCTTAAACCTGACAAAGGCACTCCAATTCCCCCACCTGTTCTAGCAATTATGGCCGTTTGCTCCATTGTTTTAAAAATTTCTTCCAAAGAATCCTCCATTGGTAAAACAAAACAAGCTGATAACTGATTAAACTCTGTCCCCGCATGCATTAAAGTCGGTGAATTAGGTAAAAACTCTAAATTAGCCATTACTTTATAAAACTTGTCCTCCCATTTTTTAACTAATTTACTCTTAAGTTTTTTTGAAGAATTATATTTTTTCTCAATCCCCGCCACCGCCTTGGCTACTCTTCTAAACATTTTTTCAGGCGTCTCTACCACTCGTCCATCTTTATCCCGTTTTAAATAATCCCTTTTATTTAATACCGTCAAAGCATTATCCGATAATTTAATTTTTTTTAGTTTTGTCATAAAAAATAAAACACTGCAAAGTAAAACAAAGGAAGGCAGTGCTATTAAAAACTTACTTATTACTTGTCATCTCGTCAACTGCCAACCTTTATAACAAACCCTATCAACCAATTTTTCACCCCTGTTATTTCTTTATTATAACCAATTATTTTTTCACTATATCAAAGTTCTAATTCGTAACCTTCCATCGTCATTATTAACTTGTTTCAATTTTGTATTCATCCTAGAAAAAAAGCCTAATCTAACAACCCCCATAAACCCCTCCACAATTAGAACATATGTATCCGGCACTAATTCTTGCATTAATTCTGGCTCCACATTTCCCACAATTTTTAACAAACTTACTAGATTCACCACTATTCACAGGTTCATTGTTATCTGTATTTATTTTTATCACCGAACTAAAAACAGTACTCCAAAATCCATCAAGCATGCTACTCAATTCCACACTGTTCGTTCCCCCACAATCTCCCCCCTTTAAACTTCGTCCCCTCTCTTCCATTAAAGACTCAATTTTTGCCCCTAACCTCAACTTGTCTTGCCAGGTACCCACCCTGGCTCTCTCCCACTCTCCTTTAACTATATCAAGCACACCCCTTACTTCTTTCTCTACTTCAATCAAAAGACTATGAGCCTCTCCATTAAATATTGATTGCCAAGATTTTTCCAATGGTATTAACCGACTTAACCACTGCCAAGGATCTCCATTTCTCGGTTCAATTATAAAAACCTGACTTCTTAGCTCTTCGACCTCACTCAAATTATATTCTGTCTTAGAAAAAACATTCAATCTCTCTCCTATTCTCAAGTACTCCTCCCTATCATTTTCCCTATCCACCATTACATACTGCTCAATAAATTTAACTCCCTGTTCTATCTCTCGAATCACCCCTACTTGCACCCCCGCTCGTTCGTAATTCAGAGGACCACCCCTAGGACTCAACCACACCATCATAGTTCCAATCGGTTCATTCACCAAAGATTCCCTTATCTTCATGCCAGCATCCGACTCAGCCTTCTCTGTCAAATTATCTCTCGAAAAAAAATTCTTCACATCTCTCTTTGGATCCAAACTAAGCTGAACTACTTTTCCATCTGGTTTTAAATGCCAATTTACCGAATTCACTCCACCGCCAGATTCAATCGCCAATCTAGCTACATCATGCCCTAAAGCTTCCATGGCAGTTTTTCTACTCCCAGAACTATAAGCATCAATATCTAAAGCTAATTTTCTCTCCATAAAAAAACCCTCCTCAAGCGGAAGGTTGCCTTTTTTTCCTGCTCGGGAAATTATCACACATTCTAAAATCAGGTATTCTGGCTTGTCCGAAGTAACATCGAACTTACAGTTACGGCATAGCTCCGGAGTTAAACCGGATTCCCCTATACTTTTAAAGCTTTAGATTTGTAGCGAAATAAGAAATATTGTCAATTTTGTATATATTTGAGTATTTTTATAGGCAGAAATTTACGATAGTAGCCATAGCTACTTGAGTAAAGGTCTAACGACTAAAAATACCAAAGAGATATAAAAGTGCTGTAGTTACTATTTCGCTACAAATCTATTAATTGTTAAATATCAATGTAACACTAATAATTTATTTTCTCAATCATCTGTCCCATCACCAACCCATATTCCTCCCCTATTTTATTTTCAATCATTTCCAATACTTCTTTGTGTTTTCTGATTGCTTTATCCAGTTTTATCTTTAGTTCTTCTTCTCCATTGATTTGGTTTGCAATCATATTAGCTTTCTCTAAATATTTTTCCGCCTTGGTTAAAGTGGTTACCCCTAATTTAATTTTATTGCCATCAACCAAGCTATAGCCTGCCCCTAATCTTTTATCTGCATAAAGAAGTAGTTTTTCTGCTTTTTGCAATGGATTAAAACTCAACCACAACCCCACTCGATCTCTAACCATCTTTAACCAATAAAAAGGACTATCAGGTAAAATTCCCGGATAAGGTAAATAATAATCTATTGTCTCGAGTTCATAACCTTCTTTTACTTCCTGCATTCCTGTGTTCCCTTGTCCCTGTGCTACCGTCACCCCCAACATCAAACCAAACAACAAACTCACCACCACCATCCAAATAGATATTTTTAACTGCTTATAATTATCCATCAACTTTTACCTTCTCAATAATTTTCTCCATCTCCTCTACTGTTTTATTTAACTCACCCTCTTTATTTATTACAACCTTGTCAAAATCAGCCCCTTGTTTCAACTCCCACTTGGCTCTGTTCATACTCCAATTTTCCCACTCAGGCTCCTCAGTTTTTCTTAATTCAGATCTAGATTTTAACACTTCCAGTGGTGATGATAACATCACAAACACACTTGCCGGAACCATTTTTTTTACTTTTTTATAAATATTTTTAACCCCCCTAACATCAATCCTCCAAATCACATCATTCCCTGACTCAAGGGCTTTCTTCACATGTTTTATTTGACCCCCACGATACTCGCCCCGATACTCCACCCACTCAAAAAAAGCCTCTTCTGCTATTAATTTCTCAAATTCCTTTCTTAAAACAAAGTAATAGTCCGTACCCTCAACCTCGTCTGGCCTTTTAGTTCTACTGTTGGTAGTTACCAATCTTTGCATCTTTTTATTTCTCTTCAGTAATCTTCTCATCACCACATCTTTTCCTGAACAAGTTGGTCCTGATAAAACTAATAAAACTCCACTCATAGGTATTTGATATTTTGCCACATTTGCTACAATACGTCTATGTTTAAAATTCTCACCAAACTACAAACCCTTAAAACAAAAGCTAAAATCATTTTTAAAAAACACCCAAAAAAGACTATTGCTTTTATCATGGGTGGCTTATTTGCCCTTACCCTTGCTTTTACTCTTTTAAAAGATCTCCCCTCTCCCGGTAAACTAACTTCAGATAATTTTCCTGTTTCTACTAAAATCCTGGATCGAAACGGGAAACTTCTCTATGAAATTTATGCCGATCAAAACCGAACCCCGATTAAAATCCAAGACCTGCCAGATCACGCTTTAAAAGCTACCATTGCCATTGAAGACAAAAATTTCTATAAACATCATGGCTTTGATTTGAAAGGTATTTCCAGGGCTTTAATAAACACTATTTTTAACAAAAAGCTCCAGGGTGGTTCGACTATTACTCAACAGCTTATTAAAACCACCCTTCTTAGTCCGGAACGTACTATTAAAAGAAAAATCAGAGAGGCCTTGCTTTCTATTGCCACTGAAATTCTTTACTCTAAAAGCGAAATATTGGAAATGTATTTAAATCATGTCCCTTATGGTGGCACTGCTTATGGTATTGAACAAGCTTCCAAAACTTATTTTAATAAGCCTGCCAAAGATTTAAATTTAGCTGAAAGTGCCCTTCTTGCTGGCCTACCTCAAGCCCCCACTCGCTATTCTCCTTTCGGACCTAATCCGGACTCATCAAAAAATCGCCAAGCTCAAGTTTTAAAAAGAATGTTTGACGATAAATACATTTCCTCCAAACAACTTCAACAAGCTTTAGATAAAAAGCTTGAATTTGCTCCTCAAACCCAAAATATTAAAGCTCCCCACTTCTCTCTTTACATTAAAAGTTTATTAGTAGATAAATACGGACTCACTTTAGTAGAAAAAGGCGGACTTTTAGTGACCACTTCTCTTGACCTTGATATTCAAGAGTTTGCCGAATTAACCATTTCCACCGAATCCGCCAAACTAGAATCTGCCAATGTTAGTAATGCCGCCGCTTTGGTTACCAAACCCAGAACCGGAGAAATTTTAGCCATGATTGGATCTAAAGACTATTTTAATCAAGAAATCGATGGCAACGTCAATATCACCACTAGACTCAGACAACCTGGCTCATCTATTAAGCCAATTAACTACGCCGTTGGTTTAATCAAAGGCTTTACTCCCTCTACTCTATTTTTAGACGTTCCCTCTTGCTTTAATGCTCCCGGTCAACCTTCGTCTTACTGTCCCAGAAACTATGATAATACCTTTCATGGCCCGACTCATATGCGTTTTGCTTTAGGTAATTCTTATAACATTCCCGCCGTAAAAATGTTAGCTGCCAATTCCGTTGAAGCCATGGTAGCTACCGCCTCAGCCATGGGTATCACCACCTACCAAGACCCATCAAAATACGGCCTGTCTTTAACTTTGGGTGGTGGTGAAGTTAAAATGGTAGATATGGCTGTGGCCTTTGGTGTTTTTGCCAATCAAGGTTTAAAAGTTACTCTTACTCCAATTTTAAAAATACAAGACTATAAAGGAAAAATTTTAGAAGAAATTGATCTAAAAAATGAACCTCCAACTGGTGAAAGAGTTATTTCACCGGAAGTAGCTTACCTTATTTCTCATATCCTTCTTGATAATAATGCCAGATCTGGGGGTTTTGGTGCCCACAGTCAATTGGTTATTCCCAACAAAACCGTTTCTGTTAAAACCGGTACCACTGATGATCTTAGAGACAACTGGACCATTGGTTATACTCCTTCATTTTTAGTTTCCACCTGGGTTGGTAATAATGACAACTCCCCCATGCATCCATATCTTGTTTCCGGTATTTCAGGAGCCGCTCCCATTTGGCACAACCTTATGGAATTTATTTTAAAAGACAAGCCGGATGAATTTCCCAAACAACCCGAAAACATTATTGGTTTACAAATCTGCACTCTTAGTGGTTTAAGGCCCAATCCTGAATTCCCTTGTGAAACCAGGTTTGACTACTTTATAAAAGGCCAAGAACCAAACATGGAAACATCACTAAAGCGTGGTATTTGGATTGACAAAAGCACCAACAAACCACCAATTGAGGGCAAAACCGAAGATCTTGAACTTCAAGAACATATTATTCTTTCCGACCCGGTTCAAAAAGATTACTGTTTAGACTGCCAAAAAGATACCGATGATCAAGGCAAGGTCCATGAACCTCCATATATTATCAACATCTACCCCCCTCCCGAAGAATTAGGTTCGTAGCCTCATCTTACTCCCCCTTTTTCTATTCCTATAGGGTATAATACCCTCTTATGAATAAAAAATTATTTTCATTCCCTCTACAAATATTAGAAATTATTGGTCGATTTACTTATCGATCTCTTTTTCTTGTTTTAAAAACAATCTACCTCTCTCTGGTTCAATTAATTAAACTTCTTTCTCTCATAAAAAAACCTTCTCTTCCAAAATTACCAAAAATTCATTTACCTAAACCGACTTTATTTAAA
>JAYEMX010000050.1:0-12011 GCA_034718535.1 Patescibacteria group bacterium
TCGCTCTACTTTTAAGTGCATATGGGTTGGGAAAAGCTAATGATATAGGGACGGTCCTAAGATAGGTTGACATATCAACCTAAAACACCAACAAGTATCCGATACTTTCAATTCCCATCTAGCTCCGCGGGCTGGACTCGAACCAGCAACAACCTCTTTAACAGAGAGGAGCTCTGCCATTGAGCTACCGCGGAATATATTAAATTGTCAATTAGATTCTTGTTTTCAAAAATCTTCTTCCAAAGCCTGTCTTAAAATATTGCTCTCTTTTCCGAGATTTTTCAAGGCTTAAACAGGCTTCGTAATAAACCAATTTAAATGGTTTTCTATTTTTTGTAGATTTCTCTGATCCACTATTATGTTCTTTTATCTTTCTTTTTAAATCATTCGTTGACCCAGTATATAGCTTTTTATCAACTAAACTTTTTAAAACATAAGTGTAAAACATGTTTTGAGCTACCTGCCCGCTATGCTAGCGCAAGCGTTGCAGGCGGGCCGCGGAATATTAACTAACAACATATTTTACCACGACTTAATCTCTATGATAAGATTAATTTATGAAATACTTTCCCACTCAACTCTTCTTTAACCAATCACTTATCTCTATTCCTTTTGGTTTATGGCTCTTTCCTTTACTAAGTTGGAGCCTTATTTGGAAAGGCATCGCTCTCTGGAAAACTGGCAGAAATAATCAACTTAATTGGTTTATTGCTCTTCTAATTTTCAACACCGCCGGCTTACTTCCCATTCTCTATTTACTTTTTTTTCAACCAATAACCTCACCTTCAACTTCCAAGAAAAAATCCTCTTCCAAACGTAAATAATCTCAATCTAAAAAATCTTGCAGCTTTTTCCTCTGTGATGGATGTTTTAACTTTCTCAATGCCTTTGCCTCAATTTGCCTAATTCTCTCCCTAGTTACCCCAAACTCCCTCCCCACTTCTTCCAAGGTCATTGATTTTTTGGTTTCATCCAAACCAAATCTCATTTTTAACACCCTAGATTCTCTATCAGATAAAGAATCTAATACTTCCTCCACATTTTCTTTTAGCATTTTAGTGCTAGTCTCATCATAAGGAGAAAGCTGATTATCGTCCGGAATAAAATCACCAAGGTAAGAATCCTTATCATCACCAATTGGTTTTTCCAAAGAAGTGGTTTTTTGTGAAATTTTCATAATCTCCAAAACTTTCTTTGGCTCAATTTCCATTTCTTTAGCCACTTCTTCAGGTGTTGGTTCTCTTCCCATTTCTTGCATTAACTTTCTAGATATTCTAATCATCTTATTAATCGTCTCCACCATATGAACCGGAACTCTGATTGTTCTGGCTTGATCAGCTATAGCTCTTGTAATTGCTTGTCTTATCCACCAAGTGGCATAAGTCGAAAACTTAAAACCTTTAGTCCAGTCATACTTTTCTACCGCCCTAATTAACCCTTTATTTCCTTCTTGAATTAAGTCTAAAAAGCTCATCCCCCTACCAATATATTTTTTAGCAATCGACACCACTAGTCTTAAATTGGAAGTAGTCAATCTTTTTTTGCATTTTTTACTCCCTCGATCAACCCCTTGAGCCAATTTCACCTCTTCTTCTCGAGTAAGCAACTTAATCCTTCCAATTTCTTTTAAATACATTCTTACCGGATCACTCGAACCTTTTCTTTTGGCTTTAGTCATCGTAGCCAATTCTTTTTGCAACTTAGTTGCCATCTTAACATCTGTTTTTAAATCTTCTTCCGCAGTATCAAAAACATCAATATTGGCTTTAAATAATTTGCTGTAAAAACTGTCAAGCTCCTCCACTCTTTTTTCCGCATCCGGAAAAATCTTCATTACTTCTTCCTGAGTTACAAAACCTTCTTTTTTTGCTTTTCGAATTAATTTTGATATATTAACTGGTTTTAATTTTCGCTGTCTTTTTGCCATAAACCTAATTATAACTTAAATTTACCGGAAACCCCAATAAACTCGCTCTTTAATTTTTCCAACTTATCCTGATCATTGTTTATTTCCGCTTGTTTTATCTCAAAAGATAATTCTTCCATTCTTGTTTTTAAAACTACCTTGGAAAGATCTCTTAAGGTTTTATCAAGCTCAATATTTAACTTATCCACATCTCTGGCCATTCCACCAACTTCAGTTAAATAAGCCAAATCTACTGCTCCAACCAACTCGTCCGGCAAAACTGAAACAAACTTATTTATATTAAACTTTTTATTCTTTTTTCCCCAATTTTTTAATTTTATAATCACTTGACGAACCGCTCCTTCAGGTAAATTTTTCTCATCAACCTTCTTAATTAAATTTAAAACCTCGGTCTCTATCTGTAAAATTAATGACAAAACATAATCAGTTAAAACCTCTTCTTTTGTTTTATCAACCAAAGGTTTTTTCGCTTCAACTGTTTTTTCTTTACTCCCTTTATATTTTGCCTTCTCAATTTCCATTGAAACTGACTCTTCATTTACCCCTAAAATAAAAGCTAACTTTTTAACATAATGAGACTTAATTACTTGATTAGATACCTCAGCCAATATCAAAGCCAGCTCCCCCATCACTTTTTTCTTTCCTTCAGGAGTATCTACCCCAAATCTTTTTATCGACGAGTCAATGTAAAAATCATAAATAGGTACCGCTGTTTTTACACTATCTTTCCATAATCTGGCCGATTTTTGAGCACACTCATCTGGATCTTTTCCATATTTTAAATTAATCACCCTTACACTCAAACCGACTTTTTCCGCCGATTCTATTCCCCTTCTGGCCGCTTGATCTCCGGCTGAATCAGCATCCAAAGCTAATTTTAAATTCTCTGTATATCTTTTTATTAAATCAACTTGTTCCCGAGTCAGTGCCGAACCTTTAATCGCCACCACATTTTTAACCCCGGCTTGATAAGAAGAAATCGCATCTATTTCTCCTTCCACCACTACCGCCTCATTAGCTTTTTTAATATACTCTCTCGTAGTCTCCAGTCCATACAAAATTCTAGATTTATGATAAAGCAAAGTTTCCGGCGTATTCATATATTTAGCAGTATCTTTTTCTCCTTGAAAAACTCTACCCGCAAAACCCACCACTCTTTTTCTGTGATCAAATAAAGTAAACATTATTCTATTTCTAAAACGATCATAAAATCCTTTATTTCCTTTAATAACCAATCCCACCATTTCTAATTCATTAACTTTATAACCCTTTTTAGAAACTAAATAATTTTCCAAACCATTCCATTCATTTGGAGCAAATCCCAACCTAAAAACTTTCATCGCCCTCTTAGTTGTCCCTCTTTTAAGTAAATATTTTAAGGCTGATTTACCAAGCTTATGTTCCATTAACAAGTAATGATAATACTCACTTGCTAAGTGATTAATTTCAAGTAATTTATCTTTTATCAACTGCTCTTTGGTTGGCTTATATTCTTTTAACTCAACCCCGGCCTTATCTGCTAGTGTTCTTAAAGCCTCCCCAAATTCCATTCCTTCTCTCTCCATTAAAAACTTATAAACATCCCCGCCAATTCCGCAACCAAAACATTTAAAAATCTGCCTTTCCGGAGACACCATAAACGAAGGCGTCTTTTCGTCATGAAATGGACACAAACCCTTAAAATTCCTACCCGCCTTTTTTAAACTCACATGCTGAGAAATCAACTCAACAATATCTGTTTTTTGTCTAACTTGATCTATTTGATCCATATTAAACTAAATAATCTAAATAATTATCTCTATTTATCAATTTAAATTTAGAATTGGGGTAAGCTTTAATAAAATCTCTCGGTGCTTTAATTTTTTTCTTTGTATATTTACACTCAAATCCATATAACCTACCTTTTTTTTCCTCTACTATGTCAATTTCTTTTTGATCATATGTTCGCCAAAAAAAACTATTTGTTGTTATTTGTTTATAGTGCAAATATTTAACTCTTTCAGCTACACAAAAATTTTCCCACAATCTACCCACATCATCTCTTAGGTTTAATCTATTGTAATTAGATATCAAAGAATTCCTAATTCCATTATCCCAAAAATAATACCTAGGGCTTTTGCTATATTCTTTTCGTAAATTTCTACTAAAACCATGACGAGAAAAAATCACATAACTTTTCTCTAAAAGTTCCAAATACCTCATGACTGTTTTTTTATTTACATTTAAATTAGAGCCTAATTCGGAAAAAGACACATCTTGTCCTATTTGAAAAGCAATCAATCTTAATAAATTAAAAATAAATAGACTATCTTTCAAATTATCAAGTTCTAAAATATCTTTTAATAAATACCCATCCCTAATTGACTCTAATTTAAGTCTTTTTTGCTTTAAAGTTTTAGATAAATACACTTGAGGATAAAATCCAAATATCAACTGATCTTCCAATGCCTCTTTTTGTTTAACATGATCGTCTTTAACTAGCTCCAACAAAGCTAGGGGGTGTAAATAATAATACCGACTTCTTCCCACTAAAGGTTCTCTAATTTGCCTTTTTAAACTAAAACTCGAAGAGCCTGTTACCAGTATTGACACTTCCGGAATCATATCTACAATCAATTTTAGATTAATTCCAATCTTGGGAACTTTCTGAGCCTCATCAATAAACAAATACTTATTATTCCCAATAAATCTTTTTAAAACACTAATTCGTTGACTCGATAAAATTTCTATTGCATCTAAATTTTCTCCATGAATCATTAAAACTTTTTTATTATCCAGCTGATCTTTTATATAGTTCATCAACACTGTTTTACCTGATCTTCTTGACCCAAAAACACCCACCACTCTACCCGGTTTTAAACTTTTAATAACCTGTTGCGTAATATATCTAGACACCATACTGCCCATATTTTACTAAATACAGACACCACTGTCAACTCTCATAGCTACTACTCAACTGTCATTTTCTTAAGAAATGTATAAATTTTACCTTTAAATGATTTTAAATTTATAAATTCCCACCCACCTTTTCTATATTGATCAATCTCCATTTCTCTTCTCTCTTGAGTTGAACATTTATCATAAGCACTATTTTCTCCTTTAGAAAACAACGGCATCAAATCACACTGTGTATCTGTTAATACATATCCTCCAGGAACTACCTGATTAACAACATTTTGAGCCTGTTCAGCTCGAACTCCATGAGAACGAAAACCCATCAATAATCCAATTGGTTCAGAAATATTAAACGTATCATACTTTTGTTGACCATGATCTGATCCTGAACCCAACAAATCTGTTGCTCTTTTGTGACTTTCTTTAACTAATTTAGCTGCATAAAAGGTTGGTGAAAACTCAACTGATACTTTTTCTTGTCCTTTTCCAAAATCAAATTGAAACTCTACTATTGGATTTCCTTCCTCCTCAATCACTCTTACTTCTTCTTCTGTTATTTGATTAATCTTATTAATTACTTCTTGCACATCTGTATTATATTTAAATTTTGGATCAACAAGCATCAACTTCCTCGCCCCTAAACAAAGAGGATATTCAATATCATTTCCAGAAGCAAAATAAACAGCAGTATATTGTCTAAGAATTTCCAGATTAATAAAATCTTTTTCCCATATTTCCTTAACTATTAATTTCTTCGCCTTAATAGCTTTTCGTCTCTGGCTAGTATTTGCATCAATAGAATTATAAGCAACTTCCAACATCGCGCTCGGGAAAAACTTTAAATCTTCTCTTGAGACTTGTTCTAAAGGTTTCCCTGCAATTTCTAATTTATTATCCATGGCGGAGGAGGTGAGATTCGAACTCACGTGAGCTTGCGCTCAATTGCTTTCCAAGCAATCGGAATGGACCGCTATCCGACTCCTCCCAGATGTACATTATAACAACTTTAACTGATTATCATACTTTTCTTTAAGTTTTTTCGCCTTATCCAAAACTTCTTTTGCTCCGGAAAAATCCAATCTTTTTTTAGCTTTATCAAACTCCAACCACTCAACCTCTTCCATTTCCCAATCATGATTCTTAATATCTCCGGATACATACTCCATTAAAAAATAATTAACTTGTTTGAATACTTTTACTCCATTAAAAACATACACATACTTTTCCGGCTCAGAAACTTTATCAATCATTTTCGCCTTCACCCCACATTCCTCTTCCACTTCTCTTAAAGCCGTATCTTTCAAACTTTCCCCTTCCTCCACCAACCCCTTGGGAAAACCCCATTTATGATATCCACTATGCTTACACACCAACCACTTATCATTTTTACCTGCCTGCGCAGGCAGGTACACCACTCCCCCGGCTGAAAATTCTCGTTTAGATTTTTTTATATCTTTTTTCATAAATATTAAATTTGGCGGAGGGTAGAGGATTCGAACCCCTAAGCCCTTGCGAGCGACCGCTTTCGAAGCGACTGCCTTACCATTCGGCGCAACCCTCCTTTAAAAACATAAAACTCAGTTAATTATTAATGTTGCAGTCTATCTTTTTTCACCAGCAGCTTTCGCAGACTTGCTGAGCTTGGACCCGAAGGGTCAGCAAGTCGAGAACGCAAGAAGTCGTCATCGCAAGAGTGACGAACTTGTGGTTCTGAGAAAAAATGATAAACGAAACATAATTAATAAAATTTATTTATAAAAATTTGTGCACCCAGAAGGAATCGAACCTTCACCAGACGATCCGCAATCGCCTATTGTATCCATTCAACTATGGGTGCTTACTAATTTCCTTTCTCCAAAGGCACTTTTTCCTGCAACCACTTAGCCGATTTATCCATAAAGGTTTCTTCTGGTATTTCAAATTGCACATATTTACTTAAAATATCTTTAATCTGATTTTGAGTTTGTTTACCAGTCAACATCATTAATCTTCTTGGAAATTTTAAATCAGTATCAATATTAAGAATTGTATCTTTCCATTTTTTACTAAACCAAAATGCTTTTAAATCTTCCCAGGGATAATTCTTGGCCCCGGTCACTATTCCTCTGGTTGTAATCTCATGCTCTGTTTTTTCGGGTTCAACTGTAGCTAAAACATAAGCCACAAACATTAAAGCTACTAAAACCGCAATCAATAACCACTCTTTTAAAAAAAGTAAAATCACCGCCAATAAAAATACAATCGCTGCAATAGTTGTGTAATAATCCTTATCTCGTTTCTTAAACGGCCTTACCGCCGCCTTCCATTTTAATAAAGATTTTAGTTCCACTGGTTTTTCAATTTTCAAAGAACTTTTATTTTCTAAAACAGACATATTTCTCCTTTTATATATTTCTTAGCACTAGTATAGCTGATATTGTGCGGAGGGGGTGAGATTTGAACTCACGAGTCCAGTAAAGGACGCAGGTTTAGCAAACCTGTGGAATAACCACTATCCGACCCCTCCGAATAAATAGATTATATCAACAAGTGCGGTGGAGGTGAGACTTGAACTCACAAGCCCTTGCGGGCGCCAATTTTCAAGACTGGTTCCTTAACCAATTCGGAGCACTCCACCAATTTGTCTTTGTCAATTATATCATTCAGGGGTAAAATTGAGTTTATGAAATTTACTCATTCTATTGTCGCTGGTACTTTTGACCATCTTCACCTTGGTCACCAAAAACTTCTTAATTCCGCTCTTCAAAACAGCCTCAAAGTTTCTATTGGTCTCACTCAAAAAAAACTCTATCAAAAAAAAACCTTTTCAAATCTTATTGAGTCTCAAACCAAAAGATTTAATACTCTAAAAAAGTTTCTTAAGCCCAAATCTTCTTTTAATATCTTTTCTCTTACTAACCCTTTAGAACCAGCCGCCTCATCAACTACTTTTGACTCCATCATTTCTTCCACCGCCACCTTAAACACCGTTAAGCAAATCAATCAAATCCGCCTTCAAAATAATCTCAAACCATTAAAAACCACCACTATTAATCTTGTTAAAAGTTCAGACAAAAAATCTCTCTCCTCTACCCGCATTCGTCAAGGTCGTATTAACCGTTTAGGTTATGCTTATCACCAAGTTTTTCCAAAAAACAAAAAATTAACTTTACCCCCCATTCATCGCCACTCTTTAAAAAAACCTTTTGGATTACTTCTTGAGGGTAGTTTGAAAACTCTAGACTGGGCCAGTCTTAAAGCCAAAGAAATTTTAAAACAAACCCCCCCCACCCTTACCATTGCCGTCGGAGATATTGCCACTCTTTCTCTGCTAAACCAAAAAGTTTATTTAAATCTGGCTATTATCGACCTCAAAACCAAACGTCAACCCTTCTTTAATAGTCCCAAACAACTTGGACTACCCTCTATTTCTAATTACACCGTCAATAATCCCCCTTCCACTATCACCCCAGATTTAATTAACGCCCTACAAACCAGTCTAAAAAACTACGGCAAAAAACAAAGTATTTTAGTCAAAGGTGAAGAAGATTTAAGCGTTCTTCCCTCCATTCTTCTCTCTCCCTTAAACACCGCTATTTTTTACGGCCAACCAAATAAAGGTTTAGTCTATATTAAAGTTACCGAAACCTCCAAACAAAAAGCCCTTCTTCTCCTCCAAAAACTTATCTAGCCAACGTTAATCCCCAAACTTTATTTACCCCCGCTTTTTTTAATATTTTACCTGCCGTCCTCATTGTTTCTCCCGTCGTCCAAACATCATCAACCAACAAAACATATTCCGGCATTTTTTCTTCACCAATAGAAAATGCTAACTTTAAGTTTTCTTTTCTTTGTTTTTTACTTAATTTTGCTTGAGGTTTAGTTTGTTTTTTCCTCACCAAAACTCGATTCTTTATTTTAAAATCAAAAATTTTGGTTACCATCTCACCTACAATTTCAGCTTGATTAAATCCCCTAAAATTTAACTTTCTCCAATAAAGAGGCACTGGTACTACTGTTGGTTTTAGCTTTAAAAAATCAATCAAATTCATCGCTTGGTCGCTATTTAATTTTTCTTTTACCACAGTTAAAAAAATCTTATAAAACTCATCCTTAATTTTTCTTAAAAATTTATATTTCAAGTTTCTAATCCCCACCCCCACCAAACCTTTATATGGTAAAAAACTTATCACTCCATCAAGACTATAGCTTTTTTTACAATTAAAATGAGTCACTCCTCCAATCGATTTTCTATTACACTCCGAGCACAACCAAGCATCATCAATTTTAACCTTACTCAAACACTTGGAACAAAAATATTTCCCTTTTTTCTTACACCCCACACATTTCTTTGGATACAAAAAACTAATCACATTCACCTTATTAGTATACAAAACATCACCCCTCTAAGGCGTGATATCTGACAAAAATCAGAGTCGAGGTGGAGATGGAGGGTATTGCACCCTCGTCCGAAAATAATTTTTTAAACCTTCTACAAGCTTAGTTATCTAAATTTTTTAGTGTGGCTAAATAACCAACCAAATTCACTAAAAGGTGGTTCAAATACTTGAGGTTAATCGAACCAATCTTAACCTTGCCATCTGAGTTTGTTTACACCCTTTAAAGTCTCCCCAGATATAGACTAAAAAAAATGCCATTATGCTTAGGCGCGAACCTGAGCAACCGGAGCAAAGGCTAAAGCAACCTCTTCAACCAAACCGCGAGCGGCATCGATTGAATCAGCTACAAAATCCTTGGCTTTACTGAAAATAGAATTTGCAGTTGTTTTTTGACCCATGTTTAAAGACTTTAAGTCAAAGTCTGCTTGCTGGTTGTTAAAGAACTAAATTCGTCGAATCTTGACATCCCCGAATATCCTATATTATACCACCTCAAGTCAACTTCTGCTTCTCATCTTCATTGCTTTTCTCGCTTCTCTCTTTTGTTCCCTCTCTTTAATCGCCCTTCTCTTATCCCAACTTTTTTTACCCTTACCCACCGCTATCTCCACTTTTACTTTTCCTTTTTTTACATACATAGCTGTTGGGACTAAACTTAAATTTTTTCCCTCAATCATTTTTAGCAAATTAAGTATTTCTCTTCTCTTTAATAGCAATTTTCTATATCTGGTCGGCTCATAATCTTCATTTTTAGCAAATTTATAAGGGTGAATGTGGGCATTATGTAACCAGACTTCCCTTTTATCATCAATCCTGGCAAAAGCTTCTTTTAAACTAACTTGCCCCAATTTCACACTCTTTACCTCCGCCCCACTAAGCACAATCCCCGCCTCTACCCTATCTAGGAGTTGATAATTAAATCTGGCTTTTCTATTAATAATTTTCTTCATATAGGTTGATTATAAACTAACTTTAAATTATGTAACTAACAATTGTTATTGACAAATTGTTTTTACAAGAAGCTTACGCAGATACTTTTGGATTGGTCTCGAGTTTAACGAGAGCAAAAGTATTGAGTATGCAGATAGTTAGCTTTCGCTGGAAAAGCTAAACTATCGGTTCTGGTCAAAAATAATTGGCAAAACAATCACAATCTTTAACACACGGTCAAACAAAGATTGTTCTTACTTTCTATTTCAACTCAATCGCAAAAATCTTCTCACTCGTAAATAAAAATATTTTCCCCAACTCTTCACTCACCACCAAATCAGCAATTCCGGCAATTCCTGGCCAATTATATTGAGCCTGATACTCTCCACTCTTGGCAATCACCACCACCCTCATACTTTTTTTATCAAGAACATATAAATTCTCCACCTCTGGAGATGTAAATATTTTAACCGGCTCTTCAAACCTTTTGTCTAAACCCGCCACTACAAAAGCGTCCTTTACCCCTCTAACATACTTGACTATAGTCCCATCTTTAAACAATACCCAAACCGATCCGTCAATAGCCATACTTACAGCTTCGCTTAAATCATAACTGTCTCCTGTTAAATAGTTTCTCCTACTCGATAATCCATTATTAACTCCCATATACTTTATAATCTGGCCATTACTGGTTCCATCCAATAAATATAAGTTGCTGGAAAATCCAATTGCATCTTTTATATCCCCCCAAGAATCCCCAGCCACTTCCGCTACCACTTCCGTCTCCTCAATATCTATCACTGCTATATTATCCTCACTAACAATAAATCCTCTTTCTCCCGCCAAACCAGTTAATCTTCCCCCACTAACTTTATCTCCACCAATTACAATTCCCGAAGATTTGTTGGATAAATTAAACTCAATAGCTGTTTTTGAATCTTTATCCCAAACCAACAATTTGTCATCTTCAGCTTCAACATCACTAGCCTTAAAACCTTTTTTCACTAAAGAAAAGTCAAACCACTCAATCGCAGATTCTAGTTTATATTCTCTGGAAACATTTCCTAAAGCTTCTTCAATTTTTGAAACCAAGCTTAACAAGTCTTTGTTTAAATCTTCTTTTGATTCTGATTCAAAAAACTTAATCGTTTCCAAACTATCTTTAAGTAAGGCTTTGGCTCTAAGAGGATTAAGTTCTATCAATCCTTGAGCCTCATCATACTTATAATTTACCTCCTCAAAAACCTGTCTTAATTGTTCCTCTTGTTTTGTTTTTTGTCTTTTCTTTCCTGCCATTACTAAACTCAATCCAAATACCACCACTAATACCAATGCCACTGTAGCTGCGCTTTTTTGCTTCTTTGAGTCTCGACTCCTTACCATCACCGTTATAGATCGTAATTTTTTAATTTGCTTTTGCACCAATCCCCAAACTTTTCCTATTAATTTAGTAAGATTAAGGTCCGTTCTTGAAATTAAAGGTGACTCCTTAGTTAAAGGTGTAAGGTTGAACCCTTTCCGGAAACCCCGCGTCTGCGGGGTATTTACCCGAGTGTTAACGAGGGAGGGTTCAACCTTAATGGAGTTTTGCACTCTTTCATACCTCGCCGCCGCCGCCGCCGCTCGAGAATTTTTCTCATGCCCGTGAACCGCCAATACCAAATCTTCTACCGCCAACTCAAACTTTTCCTTCTCTAAAGCAGACTTAACTAACCCTTTATTCGCAATTTCAAAAAACTGACTTGTTCCCCCCACAAAAACATCTCCTTGTTTCAATTTTCCGGACACAACTTTTAAATCCTTGCTATCACCATTAATTAATCCCACCAATTCCCCACCTCTACTTAAAAATACCTGCCCTCCTCCACTTCTACCCGCAT
>JAYEMX010000051.1:0-2765 GCA_034718535.1 Patescibacteria group bacterium
TTGGATTTTTAACCAGAAGAATTTTAGTTTTTAGGTTTTTAAGTTTAAAGGTTTCTCCCCTACCAAAAGCCGGGCTAAAAGACTTGATGGCTTTAGTGATGATTTTTTGGCTGATTTTAAGGGTTTTAGCTAGGCTGGTAGCGGCTAAGAGATTATAAAAGTTGTGGATTCCGATAAGGTTTGAATTAATTTTTTGACAAAAATCGGGAGTAGGTCGTTTAAATTTACAAGAAGAGCAAGAATAGTGGCCAAGATGTGAGGTAAAGATATGAGCGAAGTTTAAGGGTTGATGGCAGTTGGGACAAAAAGTGGCGTCGGCCGAGGCGGATAAAGATTTGGTTTTTGAGACTTTTTTATCTAAACCAAAAGAGATTTTGTTTTTAATCTTTTTAACCAGATATTCAAGGGAAGGGTCGTCGCAGTTATAGATAATAGTTGTTTTATGTTTTAGGTTTTTTAAAGCTTGTTGCCATTTGGATAAGATAGTATCGATTTCTCCATAGCGGTCCAGTTGGTCACGGAATAAATTGGTAAAGAGAATAATCTTAGGATTTAAGAGTTTGGAAAGTGAAAAAACAGCTGCTTCATCTACTTCAAAAATAGCCAATTGGTTGGGTAATTTACCTGAGATTGAAGAATCGGAAATTAAACTTGAAGCAATGCCTCTTTTTAAATTAGAGCCGGTTCTATTTTGGAGATAAGGAATATTGGCTGTTTTTAAAATGTGGGCCAGTAATCTACTGGTGGTAGTTTTACCATTAGTGCCGGTAATAATGATTGATTTTAGATGGTTTTTTTTGACTAGATCTTTGACTAGATCTTTATTTAGTTTTAAAGCTATCAGGCCAGGTAAAGCTGTGCCTCCAAAGCCCGGAATTAGTCGGCAGATGGTCTTAATGGCTTTGCCAATTAATATGGTTAAAGTTAGTTTTAACATCCTGTAATCCTAGTGCTTGACACATTATAAGACATATGTTAATATTTTGTTTAGATTCGTTGGTAGCGCCTCACCGGGCATACTGACGAATTTTTTTTGTTTATATATGTACATTAGGGGCTAATTTAATTCATTTCATTTAAAAACTGCTGAACACCTTTAGCCCAAGAACCGTCACTTAAGGGAGTGTAGATAGCCATGATTTCCGTAGGGGTGGTTAAGCCTTTTCCAAGATAATTTTTAGAGAGTCCTTTCGTAACTGCATTAATAGCTTCTTTATAGTTATCAAAACCCAGAGTTCCTCGACTGTGGATTCCCCAACCCCAACAATTGTGAGTTCCTTCAGGAATTTTTTTACAAAGATTTGATTCTTGTTGGGCGATGGCCACCAAAAGTCGAGGATCCATGCCATAATCTCTGGCGGTTTTAACCAGATAATTTGAATAAGGCAATAGGGGTGAATTATATTTTTCAAGGTAGTTTTTAACAATTTCCGGAATGGCATCGTTTGATTTTACTTTGTAAGTAAAAGAACCTAAGACTTTAGGTAAAATGGCGTGAGAAGTAATAGTGTTGGTCGTATTTTCTATAATGGTCGGGCGAAAAGAAATGTTTGGTCGATTAGATATATTGAGATAAAATGAAAGAGAGAGAATTAAAGTGAAAATAGTGGAGGTAAACCACAAAAATATAAAGCCAAGTTTTTTCATATGGTTGATTAAATTTGACATAAAGGGATAGTGCTGTCAAGCTAAATATGGTAAGCTATCTCGAGGCCACGGTGCTGGAATTGGTAGACAGGCATGCTTCAGAAGCGTGTGTCTATTTAGACGTGTGAGTTCAAATCTCACTCGTGGCACTGGGATCTTTAGCCGAGATGCTGAAACTGGTAGACAGGCTACGTTGAGGACGTAGTGGGAGCAATCCCGTGCAGGTTCAATTCCTGTTCTCGGCACTTATGCTTTGCGTAAAGCTTGCGGAGCAGATTATGGACTCGTAGCTCAGTTGGTTTAGAGCATTCGGTTTACATCCGAAGGGTCACAGGTTCAAGTCCTGTCGAGTCCACCAAAATTTGATATACTAGAAAAATCTAGCCCGGCAAGGTAGCCAAGTTGGTCACGGCGGGCGTCTGAAAAACGTCAGATTTCGGTTCGATTCCGAGCCTTGCCACAAATTACTTTTTAATTTTTTGTTTTGTAATTTCCTATTTTATTTCGTTTAATTTTGAGGGCAAGAGTTGGTATTTGTAATTTTCTCCCGAAATTGTTGGCGATTGAGCGCATGTAAGTGCCGGTTGAGCAGGAAATTACTAAACTAATAACTGTAAGTTTTTGGTTTGGATGGTTTTTAACTAAGCTTTCCCAATTTTCTATAATTATTTTTTGGCGAAAGTCCCCCTTTACTTTTTTGATATTATTTATGATTTTTTTGACTAAAATAGAAATTTTCTGTTCAGATATTTTAATTAGTTTTATGTTTTTGATTTGAACTTTTTTAGTGGGAATTTTGATTTGATCAATTTGATTATTTTTAGCCCAATACCACAATGGTTTGCCATTAACTGTTTTTGATGAATAAGGTGGATAGGGTTGTAAATAAGTTCTTGGATATTTTCTGATGATTTTTTTAATTGAGTCCGGGGATATATTTAGATTAAGATTTTGATTAGTGATTAACCCCAGAGTGTCGTAAGTATCGGTAGAAACACCAAGAAGAATAGTTAAGAGGTATTCTTTATCTAGGGCAAGATATTTATCTCTTTGGTGAACTTCTTGATTTTCAAGAAGAATCATTGAACCTTCGGCCATTGGGTCCAAGCGCCCGGCAT
>JAYEMX010000052.1:0-2675 GCA_034718535.1 Patescibacteria group bacterium
TCATTCCGGAAAGAAATATTTTCTACCCCATCAATCTTTTTACATCACCAATGGTTATTAACACCATTAAAGCCAATAGTAGGGCCATACCGACCAGATGAATCACCTGTTCTACTTGAGGTTTAATTCTTTTTTTCATTATTGCTTCAATCGCAATAAACAACAATCGCCCGCCATCCAAAGCCGGAATCGGCAGTAAATTTAAAATCGACAAATTAATCGATAAAATGGCCATAAATTGTAAAGTAGCTATTAAACCCTCTTGTGAAACGTTTTTACTAATTTGATAAATTCCCACTACTCCGGCTACATCTTTAGGCACATCACCTTTAAACAACCTAACTATCATCAATCCAAGCGATTTAACAATTTCACCTCCCCAAGCTATTGCCTCTTTTAATCCGGTCAATATTCCTCTAAAAGGTCTTTGCCAGTAAGGATACATTACCATATCAACATTGCTAATAGTTATTCCCAAAGAACCTTGACCTTCCGGTGTTTCTTCTTTAGTTCTCGGTTTCACTCCTAGCTTTCTTCCATCCAAAAGCTCTAATTCATACTCTTTTCCCCCATACGCCCCAATACTATCTATAAACTCATTTATACTACCAGCGTTAACAATCTTGTCATTAACTTTTAACCCAATCTTCTCAGCCGGTGATCCTTCGACTACACCAGTTATCACTAAATAATCCACTTTTTCCGGAATTCCAATCTTAGTATAAATAGCTCCGAACAAAACTACCCCAAGTAAAAAGTTCATCACCACCCCCGCCATCAAAACCATTATTCTTACTCTTTTGGTTTGGTTAAAAAAAGCTTTTTTTAAATCTTTTTTATTACTCACCTGTTCACCGGAATCTTCTCCCAGCATTCTCACAAATCCCCCAAACGGTAACCAGTTTACGCTATATATGGTTTCCCCGATTTTTTTACCCCAAATTCTCGGCGGATAACCGATTCCAAACTCCTCTACTTTTACTCCAAACTTTCTGGCTACCAAAAAATGGCCCAATTCATGAATTAAAACCAAAATCGAAAGAATGATGATAAAAGTTATTACTGAACTCATAGTTATCTAATATACATCATCATGATTACCAATATCCATTATCAATAATTCTTTGTCTCCAAAAATAAATATAACTCTGATTATATAGCTCACCGAAAAACTCCAAGTAGATTCTTTGTGTCCATCTAACTTATGAACTTTCAGTAGTGGGTTTCCGGGGTTATTAATTAACTGACTCAATCTTTTATCAATTTTTTTAGCCAATTTAGGATCTTTTTTTGCAATCTTTTTAAATTTACGTTTAAATTTTGGTGACGTTTTTACTACTAACTCCATTAATCAACTAATTCCATCAAAGATTTAACCTCAGTAAATTTTCCATCTTTATAATCTTTCATTGATTTTTCCAAGCCTTCAACTGCTTTTTTTGAAAGTTGATAGCTTGGAATATTTTTATTCCACTCTACTGCTTTTTGCCCTAGTAAAAACTTCACAAACTTAGTCAAAGAGTATCCTAAATTTGAAGCACCATAACCTAAAGCCATCGCCTCTTGATCAGTTAAAGTTATTTGTAATTTAGTCATATACCCAATATAGTATAAACTCATTGAGTTGTCAATGATTAAACAATGACCTTACAATGTCATTAGCTCTTTTTCTTTAGCCTTTTCCATTTCATCCAGCTTTTTATTATAATCATCCATTAGCTTTTGCAACCGATCCTGCATCTTATGAATATCATCTTCAGAAACACCAGCTTCATCTTTTTGATTATCAATTTGTTTTTTCATCTCTATTCTTACTTGCCTCAACATGGCTTTACCGGCTTCAATTTTTTGTTTAATAATTTTAGTTAACTCTGTCCTTCTTTCCTCATTTAATAAAGGAATATTAATTCTAACCACTTCACCATCAACCACTGGGCTCAAATTAAGTTCACTTTTTAAAATTCCCGCTTCAATTTTTTTAATTACTGACGAATCCCAAGGTTTAATTACAATACTATGCGAGTCACTGGCTGAAATCGAAGCCAGCTCTTTAAGGTTCATATAAGAACCCTCGTAGGCCTCAACTTTAATATCCTCCACCATAGCTGGTTTAGCTCTTCCCGTTTGAATATTAAGCAAATCCTTGAAAACTAAATCCACTACTTCACCCATCTTAGTACTAGTCTTTAAAAATAAAGCCTCATCCATAAATTTAGTCTAGCATTAAAGTTCCAGTCGAGCAATATCCTTAACCACTATTTTTTCTTTAAAACAAATAGCCTCTTCTTCAACTAAATCTTTAATCAATTTTTTTTGGTCTCTAATATATTTTTGACCCAACAACTCTTTCACATTTTTTGGTTTCATACTGGCTACTTGCATGGCCAATTCTTTACACAAATTAACAAAACCATCACTGTTGGCTACAAAGTCGGTTTCACACAAAACCCTAACTAAAGCCCCTACGGACCCCCCGCTATGAACATAAGCATAAACTCTACCCTCACCGGTTTCCTTACTTTTTCTCTTGGATATTTTTTTTAAACCCATTTTCTTTAAAATCTTCTCGGCTTTTTTAACCTCACCCTTAGCCTCCATTAAAGCTTTTTTCACCTCCATAATCCCCGAACCACTTTTTTCTCTTAATTTTTTAATTTTTTCTAAACTGATTTTTG
>JAYEMX010000053.1:0-11257 GCA_034718535.1 Patescibacteria group bacterium
ATGATAGTGAAGAAAAATAAAAAAAATTCAGTAAAAATAAAGAAAGCTAAAGAGAAAAAGGCTCAGAAAAAAACTGAGATGGATAAGTTGCGAAAAGTAATTGAAAAACAAACCGGCGGAAAAGTAAAGATTAAAGAGTTAAATTTTAACCCAAAGAAAATGGTGATTTGGTTATTGGTTATTTTCTTTGTGGCCCCATTCTTTTTATCTTTAATGGCGGGACCATTACCGGTTGATAAGATAGGAATGAGTCAATTGTTGACTGATATTAAAGAAAACAAGATTGAGAAAATTGAGGTGGAAGAAGAAAGAATTTTGGTAAACTATATTGATAGAGAAGGAATTATTGAATCTCGGAAAGAGGCGGGGGAAAGCTTTGTAGAAATTTTGGATAGGGCGGGAATTGAGCCAACTGCGGTTAATTTTGAAACTAAAGATACATCAACAACCAGAGCCTGGCAGGGAATGTTAGAGATTTTACTTCCGGTGGTTTTAACCGGAGTAATTTTTATCTTTTTATTTAAACAAATAAGGGGTGGCCAAAATGGTTTATTTAGTTTTGGTAAGAGTAAGGCTAAGTTGTTTTTGAAAGGCAAACAAGATGTGACTTTTAAAGATGTAGCCGGAGTAACCGAGGCCAAGCAAGAATTGGAAGAAATTGTGGACTTTTTAAAACACCCTAAGAAGTATAAAAAAATGGGGGCCAGAACACCTAAAGGAGTAATTTTAGTGGGTCCGAGCGGAGTGGGAAAAACGCTGTTGGCAAGAGCGGTGGCCGGTGAAGCAGATGTGACTTTTTTCTCGATGGCCGGATCGGAATTTATGGAAATGTTGGTGGGAGTAGGAGCTTCTAGGGTGAGGGATTTATTTGCAACGGCTAAGAAAAAAGCACCGGCGATTATTTTTATTGATGAAATTGATGCGATTGGCAGACAAAGATCAAGGGCTTTAACCGGTGGACATGATGAAAGAGAACAAACTTTGAATCAAATTTTGGTAGAAATGGATGGGTTTACTCCTAATCAGCAAGTGATTGTAATTGCGGCTACTAACAGAGGAGATTTGCTGGATCCGGCTTTGATTAGACCGGGAAGATTTGATCGAAGAATAATGTTGGATATGCCTGATATTGAAGGGAGAAAAAAGATTGCGGCCATTCATGCCAAAGGTAAACCATTTAAATCTAATGTGGATTGGGATAAGATAGCTAAAAGAACGGTTGGGTTTAGCGGGGCTGATTTGGAAAATATGTTAAATGAGGCGGCGATTGCGGCAGCTAGGATTAAAAAGAAAGCGATTGACATGGATGATTTGGAAGAGGCGGCTTTAAAAGTAAAAATGGGACCGGAGAAGAAATTAAAGCAAACAAAAAATGCCTTAAAAATGACTGCTTACCATGAATCCGGACATGCTTTAGTAACTCATTTGATTCCTAATATGGATCCAGTTCATAGGATTTCGATTGTGTCGAGAGGTGGAGCTTTGGGACATACTTTGATCCCACCAAAAACAGATAGATATACAGATACAAGATCTAGGATGTTGGGACAAATTGCTTCATTACTTGGAGGTAGGGCGGCGGAAGAGTTGGTTTTTAAGGAATTAACCAGTGGAGCAGCCAGTGATATTTCCAGAGCAACCAAACTAGCTCGTGATATGGTAATTAAGATGGGAATGAGTGATTTAGGTCCGATTAATATTGGTCCACAAACCAGTGCGACCGGGTTGGGAGGAATGTGGTATGAACAAGCGCAAATTTCCGAGGAATTAAGAGCTAAGGCGGATAAAGAGATTAAAAAATTAGTGGAAAAAGGAGCTAAAAAAGCCATGGATATATTGGTGAAAAATAGAAAGAAATTGGATAAGGTGGCCATGTCTTTACTTAAAAAAGAAACTTTAGAAGCCGAGGATTTTGAAGAGTTGATGAAGTAATATTTTTTGACAGTTTAGTTATTTAAAGTATAGAATGGGTAAAGATTGACCTGCCAAATAGGTGGGTTTTTTTGGAAAAAGATGAAGGAATCTCCCTATAAAACCTATGGTATAAATTTTGATAAACCATGGAATACGATTATTTTAAAGGGAAGTGATTTTGAAGAAATTAGGTTAAAATTTGCTGGTAAAAGGGCTAGAGAGATCATTAAAGAAAGTGTTTTTGATGGTAATTTTGGTGCAACACCTGAGGCTAGGAGAAGAAGTCGAAGGGCGTGGCAAAGAAGGAGAAGTCGGCGATTGTGATAAAATAACTTTATGAAAAAGAGATTGGTGTTAATAGATGGGCATGCGATTGTGTATCGAGCGTATTATGCGTTTCCGGCGACTTTAAAAACTAAAAGTGGAGAGCAAGCTAATGCAGTTTATGGGTTTTTAAGCATTTTACTTAGTGTGATTCGGGAATTAAAACCTTCGCATATAGCAGTGTCTTTTGATATGGACAAGCCAACATTCAGACACTTGGAATTTGCGGATTATAAAGCCCAAAGGCCAAAAACAGATAAAGAATTAACAGATCAATTGGATTTAGTTCATGAATCAGTTCGGAGGTTAAATATTCCCATTTTTGAAGTAGAGGGATTTGAGGCAGATGATGTGATTGGAACTTTAGCTAAACAGTCTTATCAGCAGAAAATAAAGGCGGTGATTGTAACTGGAGATCAAGATGCAATGCAGTTAGTTAATGATAATGTAAAAGTATATACGCCGGCTAGGGGGAGGTTTTCGGCTAAGATGTATGGAGAGGAAGAGGTGTTGGACAGATATGGATTTGAGCCAATTCAAATGATTGACTACAAGGCTTTGTGTGGAGATCCTTCTGATAATATTCCCGGAATTAAAGGGGTTGGGCCTAAAACAGCCAAGGGTTTAATTGATAAATATGTAAATATTGAGGGGATATATAAAGCAATTAAAGACAAATCTATAGAGGGAATAGGTAAAGCTATGCTTGAGAAGTTGACTTTAGGGTATGAAGATGCAATTAAAAGTAAAATGTTGGCAACCATAGTTCTTGATGTGCCGATTACTTTGAAGTTGAAAAAATGCGCGTTGCATGAATATGATAAAAGTAAGGCAATTTCTTTTTTGGAAGAATTAGGTTTTTACTCGATTATCAAAAGATTGCCGAGCGATTATTGGTCGGAGAAGGCTGAAGAAATATTTACGAAAGAGAGAAAGTTACAAACTAAAAATCAGAAAGTTCCTAACCTTGAGAAAAAAGGAAGGCAGGCGAGTCTGTTTTAATATGAAAGTAGCATTGATCCACGATTATCTTAATGAATTTGGAGGAGCTGAAAGGGTGTTATTAGCTTTGAGCGAGATTTATCCCAAAGCGCCGATTTATACGGCATTTTATAAAAAAAAGTCTGAGGCTTATGAACGATTTAAAGGTAAGGATATTAGAACAAGTTGGGTTCATAAAATTCCTTTTTTTGCAGGTAAACTACATTCTCCTTTAAGATTTTTGGCACCATGGATTTGGGGGAGTTTTTCTGCCAAAGGTGGGTGGGAAGGATTATTAGATTATGATGTGGTAATTAGTTCAAGTAGTTGGTATGTGACTAAAGGGTTTGGGGTGGGGGTTGAATTTTGTTATTGTCATACGCCACCAAGATGGCTTTATGGCTATAAAACAAGTGTAGAGTGGCGGAAGTTTTGGTTGGTGCGGATTTATGGACAGATAGTGGGGCATTTTATGAGGCAATATGACTATAAACAAGCCCAAAAAGTGAACTATTTTATTGCTAACAGTAAAGAAGTGCAAAAAAGAATAAAGAAGTTTTATAGACGAGAGTCTAAGGTGATTTACCCGCCCGCAAGGCTCTTGCTTGTGAAGCGGTCGGGTTTGTCGGTGAAGAGAAAGGATTACTATCTTGTGGTATCAAGATTGGTGGGTGGTAAAGGATTAAGAATGGCTATTAAGGCAATTAATAAACTGGGGAAGAAATTAAAGATAGTTGGTGAAGCACCAAAAAGTTTTACAGCTGGGTTAAAAAAAGATTTGGTCAAGTTGGCAGGAAATAATATAGAGTTTTTAGGTCAAGTGAGTGATGAAAAGTTGGTAGAATTATATTCTAAAGCCAAAGGTTTTCTAGCTTTGGCGGAAAACGAGGATTTTGGGATTACACCTGTTGAAGCTATGAGTTGCGGAACACCGGTGATAGCTTTTAGAGGGGGAGGGTATATGGAGAGTGTGGTTGAGAATAAAACGGGGGTGTTTTTTGATGAGTACGGTGTTAATAGTTTGATTAAGGCGATAAAGAAATTTGAAAAAATGAAGTTTAAAAGTCAAGATTGTGTTAAACGGGCGGAAAAGTTTAGCAAGGAAAGATTTAAAAAAAAGATAAGAGAATTTGTAGAAGAAAATTTTAGCTTGGAGTAAGATGCCTGAGCTTCCAGAAGTAGAGACCATAAAAAGACAATTAGATAAAGCGATTAAGGGGCAGGAAATTTTAAAGATAACGACCTTGAGAAAGAAGAGCCTACAAGGAGAGTCCCCCGATCAAATCGGGGCAGGCTTGAAGGTAGTGGGGAGGAAGATTAAGAGGGTGGGGAGAAGAGCAAAAGTGTTAGTGATTAGCTTGACGGGCGGACAGTATTTATTAATTCATTTAAAGATGACAGGGCAGTTGGTTTATATGCCTGCGAAGACTGTCTTTGCAGGTGGGGAGAAGAGGGTGGTGGGAGGGCATCCAAGCAGTGATTGGGTGGGAAAATTACCTAGTAAGCATACCAGAGTGGTGATTGAACTTAGCAAAGGAACCTTGTTTTTTAATGATATGAGGGTGTTTGGTTGGGTGAAAATAGTGGGGGAAAAAGATAAAGGGTTGGAGATGGCAAAGTTTGGTCCGGATGTAAACTCAAGCCAGTTCACGATTAAGTATTTAAAGAAAGTTTTAGAAAGTTCGAGAAGAGCGGTTAAAGCAGTTATTTTAGATCAAAAAAAAATTGGGGGAATTGGAAATATTTATGCTAATGACGGTTTGTATTTGGCTAAAGTTAACCCTAAGAAACCGAGCAATAGAGTAACTGAAGGTGAAGCAAAAAGACTTGGTAAAGCTTTAAAAAAGGTTATTAATAAGAGTATTGAATTGGGCGGGGCCAGTGAGAAAATTTTTGTTCATGTAAATGGAATGGGAGGAAATTATCAGAGGCATTTTTTGATTTATAAAAAAGATGGGAAGAAGTGTAAAAGATGCAAGAGTATAATAAAGAAAGAAAAAATAGGAGGCAGGGGAAGTTATTATTGTCCTAAGTGTCAAAAATAGTTATGTATTTAAAGTCGTTGAGTTTACAGAATTTTAGGAATTATAGAAAGAAGTTTTTTGATTTTTCCGGCAAGACTACTTTGTTGGTAGGTAAGAATGGGAGTGGTAAGACTAATATTTTAGAAGCAATTTATTTACTGGCAACAGGGAGAAGTTTTAGGGCAACTAAGAATGATCAAATGATTTTATACGGAGAGGAGCTGGCTAGGGTAATGGCGGATATAAGAGATGATGGTTTAGAGATAGTTTTGACGGTAGGGGAAGTTCAGGGACAAAAGGCTCAGAAAAGCAAGTATTTGTTAAATGGGGTAGCTAAAAGAAAAATGGATTTTGTGGGGAATTTGAAATGTGTTTTGTTTAGGCCTGAAGATATTGATTTGGTTTTAGGAACTCCGTCGGGACGACGAGAATATTTAAACTCGGTTTTGGAGCAAGTTAATAGAGAGTATAGGCGGTCTTTGTTGGCGTACAAGAAAGGCTTGAGGCAGAGAAACAAATTATTGACTAAGATTCGTGAAGGGGAGGCTGACAAAAGTCAATTACTTTTTTGGAATAAGTTGTTAATTAAAAACGGGCAATTGATATTTGAAAAGAGAAAAGAATATATTGAGTTTATAAATAAGAGGTTAAAAAAGAAGAGTAGTTTGCAGCTTTTTTACGACAAGAGTTTGATTAGTGAAAAGAGATTGGATCAGTATTCGGATAAAGAAGTTTGGGCGGGAAAGACTTTGGTGGGTCCGCATCGGGATGAGTTTATGTTTATTTTACAGAGAAAGGGAAGGTTAAAAAAAGATTTGGCTATTTATGGTTCAAGAGGAGAGCAGAGAATGGCGGTATTTCAGGTAAAACTTAATGAGTTGGAGTTTGTATCTCGAAGACAGTTTTCGGGTCCGAGTACAAACTCGAGTCCTCAAAGTTTCAACAAGGAGACTCCTTCCAGCTTGGCTGTCCCGACTCGGCATTCTGCCGGGTCTCCTGTTAAGGAGTCACCTTTAACTTCAAGAGCGGACCTTAATTATAGAACGGACCTTCAAGAAGAGAGGCCAATGTTGTTGTTGGATGATGTGTTTTCGGAATTAGACAGTGAACATAGAAGGGAAGTGTTTAAGTTACTGGATAAACAACAGACAATTATTACAACAGCTGATGAGAGATTAATACCAAAAAAATATTTGAAAAAAGTGGAGGTAATGAAGCTATGAAGAAGTTTGATAAGAAAACATTAAAAAAACTCTATCAACCAAAAAAAGATTCGCATAAGGGACAGAATGGGAAGTTGTTGGTGATTGGAGGGTCTGAATTGTTTCACTCGGCATCAATGTGGTCGTTAGAGGTGGCTTCAAAAATTGTAGATATGGTGTTTTATTCGAGCGTACCGATTAATGAAGAGATTGTTAAAAAACAAAAAGAGAGATTTCATGACGGGATTGTGGTGCCTAAAGGAAAATTGGATGAGTATTTGGAAGAAGCTGATTGTGTTTTGATTGGTCCGGGAATGGTTAGAGGAAAAGAGACTGAGAAAAAAACTAATACTTTATTAAAAAAGTATCCTAAAAAACGCTGGGTAGTGGATGGGGGAGCTTTGCAAATGATGGATAAGAAGTTGTTAAATAAAAATATGATTATTACGCCTCATAAAAAAGAATTTAAAAGGTTATTTGGAAATACACGCATCAGGTCTGTGTATGAGATGGTGAAGGAACATGAATGCACGATTGTGTTAAAAGGTAAAGAAGATATTGTTTGTGGTAAAGATGGCTGTTTAATTAATCAAACTGGCAATGTTGGGATGACTAAAGGTGGGACCGGAGATGTTTTGGCCGGGTTGATTGCCGGCTTGTATTGTAAAAATAATGCTTTTTTGTCTGCTAGTTGCGGAGTATATATTAATGGTTTGGCGGGGGATAGGTTATATGTAATGGTGGGAAGATATTATAATGCGACGGATTTGATGAATGAAATTCCCAAGGTGATGGGGGAGATGTTGAGTTAGTGACAGGGTCAGACCCTGTCAGGGAAGGCTTTGGACCTTAAATATGTTGGGGAGAGTGGCGGCGAGGATGATTAAAGTTCCGCCGATAAAGGTAGAAAGACTGAGGATTTCTGAGAAAAATAAAAAGCCAAAAAAGATGCCGAAGATAATTTCGGCCATGCCAATAAGACTTCCAATACTACCTTCAAGGTATTTAAAACCTTCGATGACAGCAAAGTTGGCTATAAAGTAACTAGTAGCATAAGCTAATTGAACTAACCAGGGGGTGATATTAGTAAAAGCCGGAAAAGTTTCTTGATAAATTATTGCAAGAGGAAAATTAAAAACCACTTGCATAATGAAGTAACCAATCATGATTTGGAGCTCGTGAAAGTTAGATGAGAGTTTTTTGGTTAAAACTACGGTGGCGGCACCTAGAAAACCTGCAATACAGGTAAAAATAGCGGGTAAGATTTGGCTGGAGGTAAGAGAGAAACGGTAGATTGAACCCATGCCGATAATGGCAATAACCAGGCTAAGTAATTTTATTTTTGAGAGTTTTTCTTTTAAGGCTAACTTACTTTGAATATAGCCACCAACAACTAAAGAAGCATAAAAAAGAAGAGTGGCGGTGCCGATACTTAAATGTTGGAAGCCATAGTAATAGGGAGCTTGGTTAAGACCTCCAGCTAGGGCGATAATTAAAAACCAGGGCCAATCGGTTTTTTTAAAAGGTTTAAAAACTTTAAGTTTTAAGTTAATAAAAAGAAGAGTAATAAGTAAGAATAAGCCACGAGTCCAAGCTTGGGTAAATTCACCAAAAGCGTGCCCCATTAGGCGTGACCAGATGCCGTAAGTGCCAAAAAATAGAGCTGAGGCGAGGATGTAGATAGAGCCTTTGGTTTTGTTTTTCATATGCTTGACATTATAGGTTGTTTTTGAGTATAATCAATCTGATGTCCGAACAAACAGACAGTTTATTATCTTTATTAAAGCCGTATGGGCTAGAGACTGACGAGGCTCGTGTATATCTTGAGTTGTTGGAGAGTGGGGTGGCTTCGGCTTTGGTATTGAGTCGGAATCTAAAGATAGCCAGAACAAGAGTGTACCGAATGTTGGACAAGCTGGAAAAGATAGGATTAGTAACAGTAAGACTGTATGAGAGAGGGCAAAAATTTGAAGCAAGTAATCCTAAAAAACTATCGATGTTGGTGAATCAGAAAGAGATGGAAGCAGAAAGATTAAAAAAGAATTTACCAATTCTTGAAGAGCAGTTATTAAATGTAAAGGGAGACCGTAATCAAGAATCGAAGGTGTTGTATTATCACGGACAAAAAGGACTGGAGCAAATGACTTGGAATTCGGTCAAAGCTAAGGGTGAGTTATTGCTTTATGAGCTTGAGAGTATGGCTGAGTTTCTAGACTATGGTTTTGCAGAAAAAGTGAGAGAAGAGTTTGTGAGAAGAAAGGTGAGTGTGAGGGAGATTACCAATGTGAAGCATTTACCTGCTTGGACTAAAGTAAGAGAATTTGCTAAAAACTATTGGCAAATAAGACATATTGATAAGAAAAAGTTTAATATGCAAGTGGAGTTTTTGATCTATAACGATGTGTATGCTTTTTATAGCTATAAAAAGGGTGATGTTTTTGGAGTAGAGGTGCACAATAAAGACTTAGCTAGTATGCAAAGACAGATGTTTGATTTTATTTGGAAGAGATCTAATAAGATGAAGTTGATTGGGGATGAGGGTAAGGCGGAGTTGGCGTGAAGTGAAAAGACTTTGTATAATGGTTTTAAGATGTAATTTCTTTTATGATTTATGATGTAGTAATTGTAGGAGCAGGGCCAGCCGGATTGTTTGCGGGGTTGAGATTGGTAAAGAGGAAAAGTAAGAGAAAAGTTTTAATAGTGGAACAAGGTTTGCCGGTTAATAAAAGACCGAGAAAAGAAACAATGAAAGGAGTGGGTGGGGCAGGTACTTTTTCAGATGGAAAGTTGCATTTTACACCGGTTTTATCTCATGAAAAATTACTAGATATTTTTCCGGTTAAAAAATATAAAAAGAAATTAGAAATAGTTGATGAATTGTTTGCCAGGTTTGGGGCCAATGGAGAATATACTCCCAATAATATGGAATTAGCAAAAAAACTAGTGTCTGATTGTCAACAAAAAGGAGTTTATTTATATATTAGAAAGTGTAAGCATGTTGGCAGTGATGATTTGCCAATCATGATAACTAACATGGTTAAATATTTGAAAGAGAGAGGGGTAAAGATAAAAACCAATACTCAAGTATTAGAGATTTTGATGCGAGGGAAAAGAGTGGCAGGTTTAAAGACAAATAAAGGGATAATTAAGGCTAAAAAATATATAGTTTGTCCAGGTAGGATTGGAGCCAAGTGGCTTCAAGATCAAGCCAGAAAGATTGGTTTAGAGTACTCATATCAAAAAGTAGAGATAGGGGTGAGGGTAGAGTTTCCGGCGGGAATAATGAATGAACACTCAAAGATAATGCATGAAAATATTTATTCGGTGCAAACTAAAACCTATGATGATGTGGTGAGGACTTTTTGTCCTTGCCCAAATGGGTTTGTGGCGATTGAGAATTATAGTGATTTTTTATCTGTTAACGGACATTCTTGCAATTTAAGAAAAACAAAATCAGATAATTCTAATTTTGATTTATGCACTGAAGTGGTTTTGACCGATCCGGTGGAAAATACTTTAGATTATGCTATTTCAATTGCAAAACTAGCGACTACTTTAGGGGGAGGAAAACCATTAATTCAAAGACTATCTGATTTAAAAAAAGGCAGGAGGTCAACTTGGAAGAGAATTAATAAAAGCTATGTTAAACCTACTTTAACGGATGTAACTCCGGGTGATATTTCAATGGCTTTGCCTTATCGATTAGTAACCAGTATTTTAGAAGGATTGGAAAAATTGGATTTGGTGTTGCCGGGAATTAATAGTGGAGCTACTTTGCTTTATGCTCCGGAGATTAAGTTAAGGGGAAATAGGATAAAGATTAATAATAAGATGCAGACGCAGGTTAAGAACTTGTTTGTGGCCGGAGATGGAGCGGGGACTAGTGGAAATATTGTGGGGGCGGCGGTAAGTGGGATATTGGCCGGTGAGGGAATTTTAGTTGCTTGAAGGTTTAACAAGAGAGTATTCTCCCCTTGAATTTTTTGATACTTTAACTTTACCTTCGCACTCAAGACCTAAATCTTCAGCTTCTTGAATCATTTCTTGACCTTGTTTTATTTGACCTTCTTTAGGTTTTGTTGTAGAGGGGGGGGTTGGTTAATGATTTAAGACTTTAAGCGTTCTTCTAATCTAGATAGTTGGAGAGTAACGATGACGGCTAAAGCGGTAATTAAAACAGCGTAGATAATTAAAGAAACTAACCCTGAGTCACCACCAATTAAGGGTTTGATATAGACTTCAACGGCTTCTTTAATAACATTATTCCAAGCAAGAGCGGCGACCAAACCAAAACCGGAGGTGGCTAGAGCGGTCATTTGTTTGATAACGGCTTGAGGCAATTCTTTAACTGATTTAGGAGGAATAATTTTTTTAGCCATGATTTGAGTATAGATTAACGAGTTTGGTGGGTCAAATTTCCCTATAACTTGTGACAGGGTCAGACCCTGTCATTGTATTTACCGCATTGATTCTTGCATGATTTGCGGTAATAAAGTAAACTAAAGTAATGTTTGAGCCAAGATTTGATATTACCAACCCGATATTAAAATATATTGGGGTAATAGAAGGAGCCAGAGAGGTAATTGATCATGCAGTAATGGTGCCGGCATGGGAGGCTAAGTTTAAAGAGGAGGCGATGGTTCGAACAGCTCATTTTGGAACTAGAATAGAGGGAAATGAACTTAATTATTCTCAGGCACAGCGGGTATTAAAAGGTGAAGAAGTTTTGGCTCGCGAGCGAGATGTTCAAGAAGTTATTAATTATCGAAACGTATTGGAATATATTGATAGATTGGGTGAAAGATTTGGTTT
>JAYEMX010000054.1:0-2618 GCA_034718535.1 Patescibacteria group bacterium
AGTCGGCAAAAGTTTTTGGATATTTATGGTAGATATAAACAGTTGATTGATAGTGGAGAAAGAGCAGAGGCTAATAACTTTCTTAAAGGTATGTTGGAGGAAAAGGTGATATATAGATTTGGAAAGACTAAGGGTAAAATTTTAATGGATAAACATTGGGAAGATATTAAAAAAATTGATTGGGGTGGAGTGATTGATGGGGGTTTAAATGGAGATAAAGTGCCAGTAGAAGAAAGAACGGGTTTTGTGGGGCTGTATTGGTATATAAAACAAAATTACACTTATAGTAATTTGAAGTGGGGAGCTGGTGGAAATTCAAAAGATACTACCTGGGGCCAGAGATTGTACAAGGAAGCTCAGTATTTACTGAGCGCAGATAAATATCGAGGGGCAATGATTGGGTGGTTGACAGGAGAGTATAATTCTCCTGATGCAATGATTCAAGCGATTAGTACACCGGGTTATTATGGTGCAGCGGACTCTGATAGAAAGTCTCAATTATTGCTTCGAAAGTGGAGGGAATATGTGACAGTTGTGGGTGGAGGGATAAATCCATTGGCAACACTAGAAACAGATAAGGTTTCTAGAAATAGCAATTCATCTAGTATTGATTGGGAAAAATCTAGCAAGAGATGGGATGGAACTTTGGATTATAAAACTGAGACTCTGGGAGTGGGGAATTGTTTGGCTAAGAGGGAGAGAAAATTAAAAAATCCGTATAGTTATTCGCAAATTTCTGAAGTAGTTGATCAGTTTGCAAGGGCGGGTAAGTTGCTACCAGATGCTTATCATGACCTTAAGGGGGAGTTAGTGGGTTTTGCCGGTCCGGTGAAGAAGTTATATCATCAGTTAGACAAGATTCCTCTTGGTTTGGGAAAGATTATTAAGCTTCCACTTTATGGTTTGATCGGGGGATTTCATTTGAAGGATGTTAAAATTCCGGGAACAAATATAACTTTATTTAAAGATTGGGCACCATCAGGTGTATTAAGATGGGTATTTAAGAAGATGTGGAAGTGGTTAACAAATACTTGGGAAGTGAGAAGAGAAATTAGGCAAGGAGCCATACAAGGATTGGGAGAAAGCTTTAAGGGTGTAGCCAAGGGGGTGGGTGGAAACTAGGTCAACTATTTGTTGACGGCTTTTCCAATTTGAGTGGCTTGAGCTGCAGATTCTCGACGTCTTTGAAGGGTTTCACGACGAGCTTTCCAGGCACCAGTGATTGGGGCAGTAGCGGCACCAACACCTTCAATAACAGCTTGACCAGCAGGAATGGCAGATTTGGCTTTGAGAGCTTCTTGGATGATGGTGACAACTTTGGGTAGAATAAGAATGAGACCAAAACCAATAATGGTTTGGATAAAGTTTTGACCCCCCGCTAAAAAACCAATAAAGGGTAATTGAAGGGAACCTAGATCATTTGGAGAATCAGAACTCATAAGGATATTACCAATCATAATCATAATAGCTACGGCAGGGAAAGCAGCGGCATTAGCAATTAAGTTTTTAATCCAAGATGAAAAAGATTTTGACTGAGGTAGAGCATTAAGTAAAAGCATAATTGGGGCAAAGATAACCTGAAGAATGATATTGATGTAAGCTAAAACCAACTGGATTAAAAGTTTTAAAATACTGAAAAGAATAGCACCGCCAACGATAATTTTAAGTATAGAAACACCAAAGATTTCAATACTGGAGATTTCGGTAACAGTATCTGAAGCACTTCCTTGGGGAAAAAGATTAGAAAGACTATTGGAGATGGTTTCAGCAGCATCCCAGGGTTTAAAGATATTGATGAGTTCTCCAAGTCCAGTGCTCATGTAGGTGCTGGCGTCTGCCTCGAGAACATTAGCTACTAGGAAAGTTAAAAGATAAACCATGTCAATAACAAAACCGGCAATAGCATAGGAAAAAGTGATTAGAAGGAGAGTAACAATTAGTTTGGGAAGAGCCAGTTGAAGACTGACTATGGTTTGAGGATTAAGCTTAGCTCGAAACATGACCATAAAACCAACAACCATAAAAATAATTACAAAAAAAGCATAAGATATGTTTCTAAAGATTTTCCAGGTTTCAAGAACTCCGGACAAACCCTGGTAGCCGGTGCCTTGAGCATAGGCAGGTTTAGCCAGTCCTATTTTTGAACCAAGATCAGCTAAATACTCAACAGAACTTGAAGGGGGTTGGGTGATGATTTGTGATATTAAACCACCAGCTAAATGAATTGCACCCGGAGTTTGAACTAATAAATCTTCACTGCCGTAAATACCGATTGATAGCGGATAGAGAGTATAAAGAAAACTTCGAGCTGAAAAAGATTCGTGAGATTCGGTTGAAGATTGTTCCAGTGTTTTTTCATAATCAACTTTGGGGATAGCCCATTGTTTACTGGCGGATTTTATTGTATCCCAATCTTTACCAGCTTCTGGTGAGGTGGTGTAGTCTGGTGGAGTTTCAGAACCCTCTTCATCATCAGCATGAATAGATGGGGGTAAAATAAAAGAGAGTAGTAAAAAAAGGATGAGTAGCATGCGTTTCATAGCAGAATTAGTTTAGCATATTTTTATTAATAAGTTTAATTGGTAAAAGAATAATAAGATTAATAGTTAGGGTTAAAA
>JAYEMX010000055.1:0-2556 GCA_034718535.1 Patescibacteria group bacterium
TTAGAAAAATATAGGTTATTAGAAAATGGGATTGATGAGGTAATTTTGACTGGTCCGGATGGAGAAAATTATAGAGCATATTTTGATGATAATGGTAAGGTAAGATGTGATGAAAAGGTAACGGAAAAATATACAAATAAAAATTTATCTGAAGGCAAATTTGAAAATACCTTGATAATAATTTTAGAAGGAAAATCAATTGGTGGAGATTTTCCGGCTGATGCAGATGCTTCTTTTACAGCCATTGGTGATTTATCAAAAATGACTTTGGCTAAAGGCGAGCAATTAATGGGAAGAGGAATGAGAACAGGTGAGCAATTGATTTTTGATGGTTTTATTGCCGTAGGTAAAGGAGCGGTGGAAGGTTTGACGAGGGAGGGTTTAGTAGATGTTTTAAAAGTGAACACAGAAGTTGTTCAAAAATCATTAAATCATGATTTACTTTTAGCTCTTCAGGAAAGTTCAGCCAGAAAAGTGATTTATGATCAAGTTTATAAATTAATGGATCAGGCTGATGGTCAGTTAACTCCTGAATTAGAACAAGGTTTGAAAATGTTGGCGGAGCTTGATCATACCTTACAAGGATTAGAAACTAATATTTTTGGAAAAGGGGTTGTGCCAGAACTTGAGATTAGACGGGATAGACTGGGAGCTTTGGTAGATCAATTTAAGAAATTTATATATAGCGGGGAATATGGTGATTTTATGAATAGTCTGAGTCAAGAGGCTAAGGCTGAGTTTATTAGTAATTCTGAAGTTGATCCAAATGCCTTGATTTATACTGTTGAGGGTAATGGGGCAGATTTTGCCAAGTTTTTTGGGATTGATGGTGGGTTAGCTGAATATCTTAAAATTCATCGAGAACAAGTAAGAGAAAATGATGTAGTAAAGTATAAGCTGAAATCTGCAGATAGCGGGGCGGTGCAGATTGTATATGGTATGGATGAGGTGAAATCTAAGACTGAAGAATTGAGTGTTGTGGGTCAACAAGTTGGTCAGAAAATAGTTTATAGAGTTACGGGGTTATTTTCTAACATAGCCAGAGCCATACAAGGGGTTGCCTTAAATCAAAGACTGTATAGTTTTGCCAACAGAACCGGTGTTTATCAAGTTAATGAAGATGGACAACTGACTGGGGTGGCGATGGCTACTAATTTTTATACTAAAGATATTAGTGTAAAGAACTTGGCGATAGAATTATGGGCAGAGGTGGTTGGTGGCTTAAAGATTGATCAGAAGATAGCCATTAACAAGAGTACTCCTGTTTACTTGACTGTGGTTAAGGGTCCAAAGATTGAACTAAAAAAAGGCACAAAAAACGATCTTTTAAGGGAAACTCAAATTACCTTTTTAGATGTAAATGATAAAGAAATTACAATGGATATTGAGATTGATAGTCTTGAAGATTTAGTAAAATTAATGGCTGAAAATAAAGCCAAGGAACAGACGATTGAACTAGGTGAGGGGGAGACTAAAGTGATTTTCAACTACAGTCCGCCTAAAGTTAGGATTGATGAAGCCAAAGGAACAAATAAGTTGAAGTTTGGAGAGCAAATAAAAGCTGTGGGTGGGTTTATAGGACAGGTAATTAAAAATATTTTGCCAACTAAAGGTGATTTAACAGAAGTGGAAAGTGTAGAAAGTGCGGAAAGTGCGGAAGTTTCCGAAGTCGGGTTTTGGAAGGGATTGGGACAATGGTTTAGGGATGCATGGCAGGCTGTGGAAGAATGGGTTTCCGGGTTGAGGCAGAAGGAGATGGATGTTGTTGAAGAGGAAGAAAAACAGGAGGGGTCAGAAAAAATAGGAGATGAAGAATTGGGTGAAGAGGTGATTGAAGAACAAGAGCCAATAGATGGGGCGATTGACAGTTTTGTTATTAGTTTGCCTGATGGGGTGCAGTCGATTTATAAGATGCGTCAGTTTGATGGTTCAAGTGCGGTGGTTTACAACATATCTTCAGGAGATTTACCTGTAAATAGTTCTTGTTTCGAAGTAGTTGATGAAAGTGGGAAGAAAATTTATTTGATGACTTTAGTTAGAGATAGTCAGGCTTATTTGTTTATAGTTGATGATACTGGAGGAGTAAAGCAAGTTCAGGAAAAGATGTTTGGGGCTTATAAAGGTGCTCAAGTTAAAATTGATGCAATTGAAATTAGTTTAAAACCATATGCTTCGATTGATGATGATTTAACTGCAGGGCAAGAAAATCAAGGCAGATTGGTTTTGAAATCTTCTGAAAAAGCTAAGGTTAGAATAGTGCCTAATCATTTAGTTTCTGAACATTTGTTGGGAGTAAACATTGAGAAAATAGAAGGTTGGCCATTTTATTATAGAGAGATTAGTTTGGACAAAATACAACATATGGCAAAATTATCAAAAGAAGCACAAGTAAAGGATGGTAAGTTTGGCGAGCCGGAGGTGGAGGAAGAAATTAAATTAGATACAGAAAGTGACTTTTTTGCAATTGAATTTATGGCAGATGAAGTTACTGAAGATGGTTTTAGTCCACAAATAAAAATAGAACCAGTGGTTGAAGATCTCAGGGTTGCATATGAA
>JAYEMX010000056.1:0-2535 GCA_034718535.1 Patescibacteria group bacterium
TTTTATGTATCTTCATTCCTTTAATCCATTTCTTTGCCAAACTTTCCGTATTAATTACATTTAATTCTTTAAACATAAACTCAAACCTCTTATAAAGCGATTCTCTAATTTCTCGTCTGGCATCTTCTTCAACTGCCCAACACTCCTTTTTAAACTTACCCCAGGCCTTTTTTCGCAGTTTATAATGAAATTGCTCATCTGTTTGATCTTCTTTTCTTTCATCTTTTTTTTCTTCATCAAGCCAAGCATATATTTTATCTAGTAATTCTTCTGGAAAACTATTATGATCCATAACAATATTTTGAAATCCGGTTGCCAAATGAACTTCAATTGCTTCGGCTTTAACAAATTCTTTAAAATATTTATCCGGCAAGGTTGAGGCTCCATGTTGAACTGTTCCCCCTATGTTTAGTTTCCTACAAGCTCTTGAAATATCCCCCAAAACCTTAAAATCTACCGGAATATCAGCTAAACTTCCATCTGCCAAAACCACCCCACCATGATGAGTACCCGTCGCCACACTAATTTTACTCATCCCTGTTAAACCACCCAATCCTTTATTAAATCCATTAATATACGCCTCAAAATCTTCTATTGTTGAATTTTTACCTCCAATGTGTCCAATCTCTCCACCAATGCTGACCGTTACTCCTTCCGGTTCAACTTCTCGAATTGTTTTAGCCAACTCCAAAGAATATTTAATATTTCCCCTTTGTTGTTCTAATTCTGTTTTTTTATCTAAATCCACCAACGTGCTCATATCAATATCAATATTATAAAATCCCGCTTCAATTGATTCTTTAGTTAAAACCTTAATAGCTTCAATCTCTCCTTCTTTAGGCTTACCTGCAGAAACAGATTTAGCTTGAAAATGATCTCCTTGAATCGGCACTCCGCCCCTAAAACCTTCCCGAATTGCCCCACCTAATATTACAGCCACATACTCCCCTGCCGGTTGATCCGTATATCCCATTTCAGATCTAGCCAACTCACAAATTAAAGCTCCTACTTTTAAATTTTTAGCTGCTTTAAATACTGATCTTGCCATATCATAAGTCATTCCTCGAAGATTCATCGCCGGTACGGTAAAATCTAAAGATGTTTCTTCTTTTCCGCGAGCCATATACAAATCATTAATACTAGCCGGTTTAACCCCCACATATTGACCTACTTCCCAAATTACCCATCGACTACCGGCTCTTTCCACTTCATTTCCAAATACTGCCATTTTTATTAACTCATCCCATTGCTCACTTTCAAGTTTATTCTCCACCACACTCACTATTTTTTCTTCCCTAACCTCTACCATTCCTGAGATTTTTTCTAAAACTGTACTTGCTAACATATTTACCTCCTATAATTAAACATAATATCAATTTTAATACACAATTTCCTTCTCTAATAAAACTAATAAATGTAGTTAACCTTTTTTCAGGAACTTTCGCAGTTTCAATTTGCATGGTTCCGACGATAGTCGGAAAATTGAAACGAGACCGAGCAGCTCTGATCGCTGGATCAGAGAATGCGTTTCCTGAAAAAACCAGTTAACGAAATTTAGTTTAAAATAAAGTTATTAATAATAAAACTAAAAAACGCAGTAAACCTTGTTTAGCAGAAGCCTACGCAGATACTTTTGGCTTGGTTCTCGAGCTTGCGAGAGCAAAAGTATCGAGTATGCAGATAGTTTTCGTTCGCTGGAAACGAAAAACTATCGGTTCTGATAAACAATGGTTAACGAGTTTTAGTTTAAAATAAAGTTATTAATAAAACAATAATTAACCAGTTTTAGTTTTTCAAAATAATTGATAAAACATTATTAATCATAATCTATAATCTATTTCTTTTTTATTAAACACATGGGTCGTATCAACAAATCTAATTTTACCTGACTTTGTACTCATTACCAAAGTATGAGTTCTGGCCCCTCCCCCAAAAAATCTCACCCCTTTTAATATATCTCCGGTAGTCACTCCGCTAGCACAAAAAATTATATCTTTCCCTGAAGCTAATTCATCTTGAGAATAAATTTTTTCTCGATCCATTTTCATTTTTTTGAGAATTAACCCCTGCTCTTTGTTTTTAGGCCAAAATCTCCCCTGAATTTGACCTCCAAGACACCTCATTGCCGCCGCAGTTAACACTCCTTCCGGCGCTCCCCCAATTCCCATAACTGCATGTACTCCCGTACCTCTCATACAAGCCGCAATTCCGGGTGTCAAATCTCCCCCCGAAACCAACTTTACTCTTGCTCCGGCTTCTCTTACTTTTGCCACCAACTCCTCATGTCTTTCTCGATCCAATATCACTATTACCAAATCTCTCACCTCTCTTTTCAAAGCCTTGGCAATCGCTTTTAAATTCTTTTTTGGTTTATCATCTAAACAAACTTTACCTTTGGCCTCACGACCCACTATCAATTTATCCATATACATCTCTGGACCATGAAACAAACCCCCTTTTTCGCTAGCCGCCAAAACACAAATCGCCCTGGCATTAAGTTTGGCCGTCGCACTGGTATTTTCAAGCGGATCTACT
>JAYEMX010000057.1:0-2522 GCA_034718535.1 Patescibacteria group bacterium
AACTAAACGTCAATAATTGATTTTTCACAAGAGGATCCAAGGTAAGGACCTTGTTTGATGGTGATAATTTTTGATTTTTTTAAGAATTTAAAGCCATGGCCTCCGGAAATTTGGAGTAAACAATCGCCGGGATTGAGAATGTGTTTTACAAGGGTTGAACCTTGGTAGAAAAAAGTAACTTGAATTTGACCTGATTTAAGATAAATAAATTCTTGATTTTGGTGGGTGGTTTTGGTGAGTTTTTTATGCTGATGAGGTTTGACGATTGAATTTTTAGGATAACTTAAAACACCAAGTTGAAGGGGGTTGTTTTTTGGGGTTAAGAATTGGTGGAGTTTGGCTTTAAAATTTGAGAGGATGATAAGGGCGATGAGGGTTTTGCCGGATTTTATCTCGATTAGATTAGAGGACATGTAGAGATAGTATACAATATCGATATGAAGAAATTGTCGGTGATTATTTGTTCAGGTGGTCGACCTAAAAGTTTGAAAAAAACTTTGGCTAGTTTAGAAAATCAGTCATTTAAGGATTGGGAAATGGTGGTGGTGAAAGAAAGACCGTTGGTAAGGGCTCGAGATTTGGGATGGCGGAGAGCAAAGGGTGAGATTGTGAGTTGGATTGATGATGATGTGGTGTTAACTAAAAATTGGGCCAAGAATTTAGTTAAAATATTTGATGAAAATAAAGATGTTGGGGGAGTGAGCGGGCCGACGATAGTGCCGGAAAAGTTATTAAAAAATAGGTTAGTGTTTTGGTGGTATAAAAGGGATGATTGGTTGGCTAAAATGTGGGTAAAGTGGGTATTACAGGGAAAGCCGTTTGATGTGGGGAGAATTTATTCAAATGGTTGGTGGTCACCGGGTTCTAATTTTAAATCGTGTTTGAAAATGAAGGGGTTGTGGGAGGTAGATTATTTAGAAGCTTGTAATATGAGTTTAAGAAGAAGTTTGGTGAAGAAGGTGGGAGGTGTTGATATGGGTTATAAGGGAACGGCCGAGTGGTGTGAATTGGATTTGGCAATGAGAGTTAAAGATTTGGGGCATAGATTGGTGTGGAATCGGGGAGTGAGATTAAGGCACGAGGTTTCTAAAAGTGGAGTATATGTTGACAGAAGAAAGATTGGGGAGAGGGTTAGAAATTATATGAGATTTAGATCAAGAAATTTATGAAAGTATCAATAATTATTGCCAATCATAAATTTGATGATTTGTTTAAAGAAACAGTCAAATCCCTTTTGTCAAATATACGGGTTACGAACTCGTATATAGAAATTATTGTGGTGAATAATGGGATGGGAGCGGAGAAAGCAGACGGGGTGAGGAAATGGCTTGAGGGTAAGCAGGTGAAGTTGTTGCAGATTCAAGAAGCAAACCCAAGTAAGGCGAGGAACATTGGAGCGAGGGTGGCAAGAGGCGAATATTTAGTGTTTTTGGACAATGATACAAGAGTAGAAAAAGGGTGGTTAGATGAGGTGGTGAAGTATTTGGATAAGAATTTAAAAGTGGGAGGAGGCCAGTTAAAGTTGTTGCGGATGAATTCCCACATGAAGGTTACGAACCTTCATGTGGGAAAATATGATAGTGCGGGGGAATGGATAACGAGGAGTGGGTTTTTGGTGGAGAGAGCGAGGGAGGCAAAAGATAAAGGCCAATTTGATAAAGATGATTTGATTTTTTCTGGAAAAGGGGCGGGGATGGTGGTGAGAAGATTGGTTTTTGAGAAAATTGGGGGATTTGATGAAGACTATATATATTATTGGGAGGAGCCGGATTTATTTTGGCGAATTTGGAAGGCCGGCTATGAAGTTAGATTTTTGTGGATGGCTAAAGTTTTTCATGCTTATGGAACTAAGAAAAAGCCGATTCCTAGGGTGCCGGCTAAGCAACAAGTATATTTGGCTTGTAGAAATCAAGTGATGACTATATCTAAAAATGGAGTAGGTTTAAGACGGTGGCAAATGTTGATAGGGGTGGGTTTAAGCTGGTTGGGGTTGGAGATTTTGTTTTTGGTGACTGGTAAGTGGAAACAAGCGTGGTCAATTGAGCGAGCTTGGTGGTGGATATATTTGCACTCCGGAGTGCAAAGGAAAAAAAGGAGATGGGTGAGGAATAATTTGAAAAGTGATGATAAGTGGATGGAAAAAGTGTTGGTTAATCGAGGCTTAAAATGGTATGTTGGTAAGGGGTTGGCATATATTTTAGGAAAGGGATTTTAGTTATAAATCTATGAAATTTGATCAAGCAACTAATATTTGGAGAGATGTGGAAGTAGGATTGCTTAAACGGGAGTGGGGGAAGGATTTTAAAAATAAAAAGGTTTTGGATTTGGGTTGTGGAGAAGGAGAGATTGCAAATCAAGTTTTTGAAAAAAAGATTGAGTGGGGGTTGGATAATGACGCAAAAATGGCTGAAAAAGCGAGAAAGAGTGGAGTGTATAAGAAAGTAATTTTGGGTGATGCGAAAGAAATACCATTAAAAAATGATGAGGTGGATTTGGTGTTTTCAAATAGCGTGCTTGAGCAC
>JAYEMX010000058.1:0-10679 GCA_034718535.1 Patescibacteria group bacterium
ATATTAGCTGAAAAATTAACCCCTATCCTCTTTTTTGCTAAAAAGCATATATCAAGGGAAATAAAAGTATTAGGGGGGAGTTAGTATAAGATTATAAAATACTATACTAATCATAATATGTCAAACACACCACCTGTCCAAAATCAAGCTCAACCAACAACTCTACCACTAACTCCTAAAAAGAAAAAACCATGGCTATTGATCACCGTAGTTGTTTTGCTTCTTGGTGTCATTGGAGTCTTGGGTTATAAATATTATCAACTAAAACAACAAACGGATAAAGAACAGTCACAAATCCAGTCAGTAGAATCTCCGACCCCTAAATTAACAATCACAAAAAAACCATACACAGAAAACACCAATGTTTCAAATCAAAAAAAATACGTTAACCCTGAATTTGGAATTAGTTTTTTATATCTAACCATTGATGCATTTGATAATAAAACAAAATTTACAACTAAAGAAATAGGAAGTAAATTTTATATTTACCCTGAAGAACATTCTTACGAAACAGGTCAATATATAGAAGTATTTGAGAAAGATCCAAATAAAACTCTTGAGCAAACCATAAAAACAACATTCTTAGAAAACTATTCTGAAGAAAAATGCGCAATACATATAGAGGAGTTGTCTAGCCAATATCCTACAAGTTACATCAAGGCTATTATAAAAGTTCCTGGTGAATTTACAGATATGCAGGAAATGTCAGAGAAAGCCAGGGAGTGCCCAAAAACATACACACAGTTTGGAGGATCTGCATATTTTCTTATGGATCAGAAACATTCAGATAAATTTGCCTTTTTTAGCATTGGTCAGTATGGTATTGCCGCCAATAAAGATAACGTGATGTGGCAAGATACGATTGAGTTTACAGATTAATCTTTTAAGCTCAAAAAATTCATCCTTAATCCCTCTTGCCTGAATTGAGAAGAAAATTCTGTTTGATTAAGACACGAAAATAAAAAAAGGACAGAATTATATTTTTAGAAGGGAATCGGCTATACTGGAAATATATGGAGGCTAATCAACTAAATCAAACTCCAACTCCTACCGCTTCAAATCAACAACCAGCAAACACCACAACCCCGATTACTACAACTCCACCACCCCAACCAACACCTAAAAAGAAAAAACCTTGGTTATTAGTATTCATAATTGTTTTACTACTAAGTGCTACTGGTGTGTTGGGGTATAAATACTACCAACTACAACAAAAAGTGACAGGTTTGCAACAATCAAAACCAGCCCCAACACCATCTCCACAATTAGTTGTTAGTAGTCCGTCGCCGGTTCTTTCACCAACCAAAGAGGTTGATCCAACGGCAGACTGGAAAACATATACCAACACACTAGCCTCATATTCATTTAGATATCCCCCGCACTGGTTATTACTTGAGTCACCCGGGGATAAAGATGTAGAAGTATATTATCAGCCTGACAGAACCCAACCTGTTGGAGAACTATTGATTGAAATAAGTGACAAAGTTCCGAGGGACATTGCACAATACAAAGATCAAAAAGTTGTTGGTAATCTACCTGCAAAATGCAAGTCTGACCCCACTGTAAAGACCTGGTGTTATTTAAAAACAAAGACTAGTAATATCTCCATATTAATCATCAGAGATCAAGATAGCGAGTACAACGATACCCTTGATCAGATTCTTTCTACTTTTAAATTTACTAAGTAATATTTTTCCTAACCTCTTTTTTTGCTGTGAAGAAAAATCTTAATTTACTGATTGAACGGAAATAAAAAGTTGCCCGCAAATAATTAAGGTAGTTAGAAAGAGAAATTAAAGTAAAAATCTATGTCTCATTCAGTTTTCAACCTTTTTCACTCGGATTATACTTCAAGAGCATGATATGGTTTGATGTAGAAACGTTTAAGGTTCGGAACCTTAAATATATTGGAGGAGGAGGGTTCCGAGGAGGAGGCAGTAAAAGCCAAAATAATGAAGTTTGGAGTTGATGACAAATTTTTTGAGAAGTTTTAGAGATAGGAGGCCGGAAATAAAGGCAGATAAAAAACCAATGGCAAGAACGGGCAATTCGGATGGAGTTAAATTATTTAGTTTATTTAATTGAAGTAATTGAGCCCCAAAAATGGCCGGTAAAGAAATTAAAAAAGAAAAATTAAAAGCGTTTTTTGGAGTTAAGCCTTGGTATAAACCAGCGGTGATAGTACTCCCCGACCGAGAAATACCGGGAATGATAGCTAAAGCTTGAGCTAAGCCGACCAGAAAAGATTTTTTTGGGTTAAGTCGAGATTTTTTTCTTGAAATTAATTTTGTTGAAAATAAAATTAGACCGGTAGTAATTAAACTATAACCAACTAATTTTATAGAACTAAAAAGACTTTCTATTCTTTGATTTAAAAAAATGCCTAAAATTCCGGCTGGAATACTAGCTATTAAAATAAGCTTGATTTGGTTTAAGTTAATTTTCTTTAAAGAATTAAAGATGATAATAATCACAGCTAAAGAAGTTGCGAGATGAAGAAAAATATCAAAAACCACCGGAGGTTTGTTTAATTGAAATAGATTTTGAACAATAACCAAGTGACCAGAGCTACTAACCGGCAAAAACTCGGTTAGGCCTTGGATAAGACCTAAAATTAACCCTTGAATTAAAGTCATGGTTTATTTTCCTTTTTTCTTGAAGTCAGCATACCAGTCCATTAGGATTTTGGACACAATATCTTTGCCTCCCAAACCAATACTTAAACCAATGCCTAAAGTTAAAGTGGCAACTACTCCAATAAAGAGAGTGTTAATTAAACTTTGAGCTATTCCCAGTTCGTTAATAGCGGCTAAAGCAGCAACTATAACAACCAAGTAGCTGGCAATTTTGCTAAGTAATCTACTGGTTTTCGGCTCAACTTGATTAACGGTTCCTTTGATAAAATTTTCAACTAAACCGGCAATAAGAACTCCTGCGGTTAAGATTAAAATTGAAGAAACAATATTAGGAATATATTCCAAAATACTGTATAAAACTCCGGAAACCGTAGTTAAACCTAAAACATTTACACTGGCAATAAAGAAAACAATGGTAATTAACCATCGAGTGATTTCTCCAAAAAACATTGAAGCTTTGAGTTTAACTTCAGCTTTGGTTAAAAATGGTTGAAGACCGCTTTTGTTTAAAAATTTATCCAATTTAATCAGGTTTAAAATTTTAACAACTAAAGCCTTGCCCCATTTAGCTAAAATTAATCCAAAAATAAAGATAAGAATGGCTCCAAAAAGACTGGGGAGAAAACCAAAGAATCGGCTGAGTACATTAGACCCCGCCAATAAAACGGCTTCTTGCCAATTTGAAATGGCATTTAATGAGTTTGACATATTATTTTCACCCCCTTTTTTTGATTAGACTAATAAAATCTATTATGTAAAGAATTATCAATAAAGTCAATTGATTTGGTATAATATAGGGGCTAGGAAGTGTGGTGATGCCCACCAAATTTCTTGAAGCTTCACGACTGTTTATTCAACCGTGTTTTGCTCAGGAAAATTAGGCGGGAGGAAAGTCCAGACTGCAGAAAACAGGGTGCCCAGTGTAAGCTGGGGTTTTGATAGACTTAGCTATTAGAACCAGTGAAGCCACAGAGACGAGTATCTTTAAAGCCTAAAGCTTTAAAAATAAGTGAAACGTCTTACTTTACAGTTAAAGTAGGAACTACTTTGAGAAATCAAAGAGTGGTAATTCTCCCCGCAGCAACTTCCGATTGATCCGCTATTAGGATGTTTTCCCAAGGATCGAGGTTTGAAGGCATAGACAGATATCACCTTAATTCCGATTAAATGCGGGATGAAACAGAATCTGGCTTACTACTTCCTAGCACTTTTTTTGAATAAATATTGAGAGAAAAATCAATACAATAAAGCTTAGTATGGTTGGAGTTACGGGAACAAGAGATAAATCAAATTTAAATAAATGAATTATTAAGGGGTGGGCTAGATAAATAAGATAGGAATTAATTCCAAGCCAAGTTATGTATTTATTTTTGATTAATTTTGAGGAAGTGGTGAGAAAAAAACCAATTATACCGATTGAATAAATAAAAATCGGAAGTTTAGTAAAGCGCATGGCTTGAATAGTGTCATTGTTAATATTGGCCACCTGCATAGCTTCGAAAATTGAAAGTAATAATCCTAAAATTATTAAAAAAATTGAAGTTTTTTTAGATAAAAATTTCTTTTTACTGGCTAACCACATACCTAACATAAAATAGCCGAGCCAAGTCAAAATGTTAGCATACTGAATTTGATCGGAAACAAGCGAGAGTTTTATAGTGAAGTAGGAATAAAAAGCCAGTTGAGTAAGAATAGCGAGAGCAAGAAGCGGTTTAAATAATTTTTGAGGAAGTTTTTTTAGTAAGATAAATATTAAATAAAGTTTTAAAATTATCGGAACAAAATAAAGGTGATAGTCTGCCCGACCATTTAAGATTAACTGAAAAACAGATGAACTATTTAAAACATTCCACCAAGGTTTAATAAAGATTGATAAGACAATGTAATAAGCAGACCACAAAAAATATAAAGGTAGGGTTTTGAGGCTTCTTTTTTTGATAAAACTTTTAGTGCCGAACTCTTTTTTTTGATAACTTAAAGAAAGGCCAAAACCTGAAATAAAAATAAAGACCGGAACGCAAAATCTCATGACTTGATCAATAGAAATGAGAACTAAATTTTGAGGAAAGGTAGAAAATTGCTGTTGGGTAGCTATGGTTAACAGGTGGATTATAATAACGGCTAAGATGGCAAAACCTTTAGCTGAGTTAGTTGTAAGCCTGTCTTTGTTAATTACTGATATAGACATTTATCTTTTCTGATTGTGAGTTTTATAAAGGTCGTTAATAATAATTTCCATAAATAAGACTGCCGGAAGTGAGAGAATGGCACCGGCAGGACCAGCTAGCTTAAAACCGATCATTAAAGAAAGAATAACAACCAAGGGATTAACCCCAACTGCTTTTGAGAAAATTTTAGGGACAATGATGCTGTTTTCCAATTGTTGAATAATAAAATAAAGGGCAAAAACAGCTAGAGCTAAAATCGGCGAAGTTCCAAGAGCAACTAAAATAGCCGGAATCATGGATATTGTGGGCCCAATGTTGGGAATAATTTCAAGTAAGCCGGCAATAAAAGCCAAGGGGATAGCAAATTCAACCCCTAAAAAAGTAAGTCCAATATATGACATAATGCCAACGATAACCATCAGGGCGATTTGACCACGAACCCAATTTCCAAGTTTGTTTTCCAGTTTATCAATAAATTGTTCTGCATGTTTTTCTCTATCTCCATCACCAAAAAGAAATTTTAAATGTTTTTTTAGATTTTTTCTTTCAATAATAAGGTAAAAAACTACAACCATGAGAGTAAAAATTTGAACAACGTTGTTAAAGGCGCCGACTATTATTTTAACTATTTGATTGGGGATAGTGGCAAAGTGTGATTCAAAAAGAGAGATATCAAACCTGCCTTGAGTAATTTGAGAAACATCTTGTGGAAGTCTAGAAATAAATTTTGTTGATTGCTCAACTAATGGCGGGACCAGAGAGGCAATACCAAAACTGATAATGGCCCAAATTAAAATAAAGAAGAAGAAAATACTTAAACCTCTTGGAATTTTAAATTTTTCCAATTTATCTACCATAGGAGATAAGGCTGACATAAAAATAATAGAAATAAAAAGAAAGAGGATAATATGACGAATTTGAAATAAAAACCAAAGAAAAATTAAAAAAAGTAAGGTAAAGATAATTGTTTTATGAGAGATTTCAATTTTGGCTGGTTTCATCTTAATTTAGTATACCAAGAAGATACTTTTCTGACTACTTGTTGGTAATAATCTTTATTGTCAAGGTTAAACCAGTTGATTTTTTTATTTTTCTTAAACCAAGTTAGTTGACGACGAAGATATTGTTTTTCAGCTAAATTCCAGTCTTTTTTTACCTGATTTAAAGTAATGTTGTTTTCAAAGAATGATTGCCATTGTTTATATCCCATGGCCGACATGGAAGGTAAATTAAAAGAGTAGCCGGCTTTAATAAGTTTTTGGACCTCTTTTTGAGCCCCGGCTTTGAGGCGTTGATTGACTCGTTTTTCTATTCTGGCATCAAGAACTTTTTTTTCAGCTTTTAGACCAAGCCAAAGCAAATCAAATTCAAAAGGATCTGACTTTGAGGTCGAATTCTTTTGGGTGGAGGAATGGTTGATTTCAATGGCACGGATTAAACGACGAGGGTTTAGTCGATCTGAGTGATTCATTAAATTAAAACGAGTGGGGTTTAATTTTTTTAATTTAGCCTGAAGTTTTTTGACTGATAGTTTAACAATTTGTTGGCGAAGGGTTTGATTGGGAGGAATATTAATAGTGTTTATATTTTCGGTAATGGCTTTAAGATAAAAACCGGTGCCACCAATAATAATTGGCAATTGATTTTGATGATGAATTTTATTAATTCTTGGTTTAGCAAATTTAACAAAATGAGCTAAACTAAAAGCTTGATCAGGTTTGACTAAGTCGTAACCCCAAAGTTTAATATTTTTTATGAGATAGTGACCATCACGATGTTGCTTAATATTTTTTGACAGATCTTTGCCGGTACCGATATCCATGCCTTTATATACTTGTCTTGAATCTGCAGAAATTAATTGACCGTTAAATTTTTTAGCTAATTTTAAACCCAGGTTAGTTTTACCAGTGGCGGTAGGGCCACAAATAATAAGTAATTTTTTCATTTAATAACTTTCGGCCGATTTTTCAAATTGGGTTTATTAATTAATTTTTCTAAAATATTCCAACGACGTTTTTTTTCTTGTGGAGAAATATTATCTTTATATAATTTGTCTGAAACTGTATTAGGTCGGGGTGAATATTGAGCCACAAAGGCAACTTTAAAACCTACTTTTTTAGCTAAATTAACAGTATGGTTAAAGTCTTTTTTAGTTTCACCGGGAAAACCAACAATAATGTCGGTACCAAGTTCAATATCTGGAATAGTTTTTTTTAATTTTTTAATTAATTTTAAATAGTCTTTACTAGTATATCCCCTGTTCATTTTTTTGAGGATTTTATCAGAACCGGATTGGACCGGAAGGTGAATATAGCGATCGATTTTGGGATTATTTTTGATAGCTTCAATTAAATCATCTGAAAAGTCCCATGGGTTGGGAGTTAAAAATCTAATTTTCTTTAATTGTTTAAAGTGACAAATTTTTTCGAGTAATTCAACAAACGGCGGCTTACCGGTTACTTTTTTATATTGAGATTGGTTGGTTGGAATTTGAATATTTTTCGGATCATGCATTAGTAGTTTTCTAAGATTAATGCCAACTTTTTCCAGACCAAAAGAATTAACATTTTGGCTGACTAAAGTGATTTCAGTATAGCCTTTTTTAACTAAGTGGCTTACTTCTTTTAAAATATCTTTAATGGTACGAGATTTTTCTCGACCACGGGAAAAAGGAACAACACAATAGGTACAAAATGAATTACATCCGGTTGAAATAGAAATCCAAGCATGTTTTTTATCCCTTCTAACTACGGGTAAATTAAACCCCACTTCCATAATGGGTAAAATTTCATCAACAAAAGGAAGCATTTTTAAAAGCTTGGATTTGCCATGATGAATCATACAACCGGTGAGAATAATTTTGGGTTTTGAATTGGAATTAAATTGTTTAGAAAGATTATGTATAAGGCCAACTACTCTGTCCTCGGCTCTTTGGCGAACAGAACAGGAATTAATAATAATTTCGTCGGCCGATTCAGGGTTTTTGGCAGGCTCAAAACCTCTTGCCTGATAGTCTCCGGCAATTCTTTCCGAGTCAGATTTATTGGCCTGACAACCAAAGGTATAAATAAAATATTTTTTAGGCATGAAGTATTTTAACAAAGAAGATTATTTTTTAACTAATCTTTTGAGGGTTTTGCCAACCAAAAAACGAACAACACGATGAGCTTTAATGATTAAGTCTTCACCTGTTTGAGGATTTCTACCTTTTTTGTCTTTGACTTTAACTACTTTAAAAGTGCCGAAACCAGAAAGAACAATTTTTTCGCCTTTGTTTATTTGCCTAACTATTTGATCTAAAAAAGCATCGATGCATTCACGAGTGGCTTTTTTAGTTAGATGGGCATTTTTGGCAATTATTTCAACTAACTCTGTTTTAGTCATATTCTTTTTATAATAGCTGATATATCAATCTAAATCAAGTGGTAGTTGCTTCTGCTTTTGTTTCTCTAATAGCGGAAACTTTTATTTGGCCAGGGAAGTCTTTGACGTCTTCCTTAATTTTATCTCTGATATCGTTGGCTAATTTAACAGTACCGTCATCGTCGAGTTTTTGCGGATTAGCAATAACTCTAATCTCTCTGCCGGCTTGGATAGCAAAAGCCGATTTAACTCCATCAAATGATTTGGCTATATCTTCCAGTTCTGTCATTCTTTTAAGATAGCCTTGGTGATCTTCGTAACGAGCCCCCGGTCTTGATCCGGAGATAGCATCGGAAATATAAACCAAGACCGATTCTATTGAAGAAAAAGGTTTATCTTCATGATGTTCAGCCACACAATCTATAATAGCTTGAGGTATTTGGTGTTTTTTTAAAAATTTAACGCCAAGTTCAACGTGAGTGCCTTCTTCGTCGTTGATAACTTTTCCAATGTCGTGAAGCAAGCAAGCAAGCCTGACCACGTTAACATTAGCGCCAATTTCGTGAGCTAATTTAATGCCAATTTTAGTAACTTCCAAGGTGTGAGTAATCATACTTTGGCCATAAGAAAATCGGTATTTAAATCGACCCAACATATCAATAATCGGAGTAGGTAAATTGTAAATTTTGAGACTATGACAAAGTTTTTCGCCCTCTTCATGCATGATTTGTTCAAGATTTTTTTTAACTCTAGTGTAAATTTCTTCAATACGGGAAGGTTGGATTCTGCCGTCTTTTAAAAGTTTTTCTAAAGTAACTTTGGCAATTTCTCTTCTGATGGAGTCAAAACAAGAGAGCTTAATAGCTCCAGCTTCGTCTAGATCAACTTCAACTCCGGTTACTTTTTCAAAAGCTCTGATATTTCGGCCTTCTCGGCCAATGACTCGACCTTTCATGTCTTCGTCTTTAACTTTAATTAAAGAAACTGTATATTCGGCAACATAATCGGTAGCTCCGTGACGCATAGCTTCGACTAGAATTTCTTTGGCTTTGATTTCTGATTTGGTTTTGGCTTTTTTTTCGGCATTGGTAATAGTTTCCGCAATATCACGAGTCATTCGTTTTTCATAAGCTTTGATAATAAGTTTGCGGGCTTCTTCTTTTTTAAGCTTAGCTATTCTTTGTAGTTTTTCCAGTTGTTTTTTCTTGGTTTCTTCAATACTTTCTAGATTTTTACTTATGATTTTTTCTTGACTGAGAACTGATTTTTCTCTTTGATCAACAACTTCTAAACGATGACTTAGTTCTGCTTTTTGTCTTAGAGTCTCTTCTCTTAACTTGCCGGCAGTTTGAGTTATTTTTTGAGCATTAGCATCTGCCCGACGCTTAATATCAAAAGCTTTGTTTTTAGCCTCGATAATAATTTCTCTGGCTTTATTTTTGATTTTAGCCAGTTTAATTTTTGAAACTGGCGAGGAAGTCGGTTTAGGGTGCTTTTGTTTATGTTTTGGTGATGGTTTTGGTTGACGATGAGGTTTTGAAGTAGGTTGACCACTGACTATATTGTTAAAGCGTGAAAAAAATGACATATTTATCCTTTATTAAGAGCAGGTCACAAACTTATTTAAAGTTGGCAATAACTGCAAGCTATATTTAATAGGGATAAATGACGAGGTTAAACTAATTGCCGAAAAATCACCTTTAAAGAAAGGTTAAGGCAAAATTTAATTTAGACTGATACAACAACATTTTTATTAAATAATTATCGTCATTTATCGATAGGAATATTCTACTCTTTTATATTTAATTCGTCAATGGTTTGTACAAGTCTATAACTTATTGGACTCTGAGGAGCTTATTGAGTAGCACCATTAAATCTCTTAAACTGTGCCGTTAACTTTATTCTAACTGCAACTACTCTTTAATAGCAACTGGTGGCTTTAAGGTTATTGAATCACCTGGAGGAGTTATCCCAGCTTCTTGATAAATTGCATTTATTACCTCTTCATATACTTCGGCATATGTAGCAATAGCTTTACAAAAACCTGTTTCATCTTCTAGTTTTGGATAACCCTCCACATCTGTCTCAGCCATGTTTTTGTTTACTAACATTAGAGAGATGAAATTTTCTCTTGTTACTTCTTTAATTTTTTCCGAGATATGTTTTTCTCGCTTTTGAACTTGAAAATAATATAGTTCTCCATCTTCCTCTGTCATTTTCCTTATACTGACTTCTTCAGCTTTCTTGCTTGGAAAATGAAAGTTTACTTCAATATATTGTCCATCTTTTTCTATAGTAATGACACTTCTTCCTTCGCGTTTTTTACTAAAAGTGGCATCTACACCTTCGTCTGTTAGAATCTCTTCAATTTTTTTTACTTTAGCGTAACTATAATATCCATTGTCTTTTTGTATTAGTCTTTCTTTAGAAAGATGTAATTGGCTTCTAAAACTGAACGTTCCGTCAATATTTACCCCTTCTCCTGCTGTTTTTTCAAAACCCAAAAAGTCAG
>JAYEMX010000059.1:0-2442 GCA_034718535.1 Patescibacteria group bacterium
GTTATAGACTGAGATCAGGAACTTGTTGTGTAAATAATCCTAATCCTCCGTGTACTCCTGATTGTGATTCGGCGTGCGGGCAGGCGGATGGGTGTGGGTCAAATTGCGGAAACAGTGATAATGGCAAGCCAAATCAGGTAGCTTTAAATCCGTTGGATGGGGCTGAGATTAATGTCGAGGCGGGAGAGCAGGTAATGGTAAGTTGGAGTAGTGCCAATAAAGCCGATCATTATGAATTAGAACTTTATCAAAACGGCACGGACTGTACTGATGTAACGGCGCATTGCGATGAAGAGGTTGATGGTACAAGTTTTAGCTTTGATCCGTTAGTATCAAGCTACTATTACCGAGTGAGGGGGGTGAATACTTCATGTACGGCTTATGACGGTAGTGATGATTTTGGGGATTGGGCGGAAGCGATTTTTGATATTAGAGGAATAGTTTCAGGCCAGGTGTTTTTACTTGGCGATGAAGCTAGCGCAGAAATAGTTGGTAGTACTTGCAGTTTGACTGCCGGAACTGCGAGCGGAATTGATTTAGCGGGATTAATAACAATTACGGGTGGTTATACCGCTGAAATCGGGGCCGATGGATTATATTCCGTATTAGGGGTGCCGATGGGAAGTGGGAAAATAGCCACTTTAAATACTTTTCCTTATACCGGTATTTGTCCGGTAGCGGGTACTTACGGAGCAGTGGTTTCGCCAATGAATGATTTGGACTTTTATCTAAGTGATCAGAAAGACCCTTGGTTTCAGGTGGCTGGAGGTAATTTGCATGCAAATGGAGGCGGGGTAACTTCAAATATTCCAAGTTCAGCTGCAAATCCTTATCTTATTACGGGAAGCACCGGCTTAGTTTCTTATACAGGTGGTTTGGATTTGGGAGACGGGGATATTAATGAAATTGGTGAAGATTGGAGGGCAATAACCAGTTATGATATTGTTCAAACAGATTATGACTATTTTTATAGAATTTTATCTGAAGATCCGGCGGGGATGACAGATTGGGATGGATTAGAGCCCACAGTCAATGGAGTATATACAAGCAATGTTTCTAAAGATACGGTTGGTGCTTGGGATATTAGCAGTGATCAAAAAGAGGTAATTTTGGTTGATGGTGATGTTTTGATTACAGATAATATTGAAGTGGCTCAAAATGGGTTTTTAGCAATAATTACTTCAGGAAATATTACGGTGGCAGATACGGTGACTAAGGTTGAAGGAGTTTATATAGCTGATGGAATTTTTTCAACCTGTGAAACTGCTTCTAGTTTGCAATTTAACGGAGAGGGTATTTTTGTTGGCTGGGGAGGGGTGAATTTGTGTAGAGATTTTGATTCGACAGATAATAATACTACGCCAGTAGAGGTGTTTATTTATAGGTCCGACTTTTTAAGCTCTGTTTATGAATATTTAATGAAACCGATTTATTCTTGGAGAGAAGTGGCACCGTAAAAAGTCTTGACAAATGTTAGAGTTTAATTGTACAATTGAGATGTACATAAATTAAAGGAGGAGTTATGGGTGCGATGGTTTCGATGGCAACTTTAAGAAATAATTTAGCGGATACTATTAATGAAGTTGAAAACAATAAAGACTATTTGTTAGTACTAAGACGAGGCGGGCCGGTATCGGCTTTAGTAAATTTGGATTTTTTTGAAGATTTACTGGCGCTAACTAATAAAAAATATTTAAATTCTATAAAAAAAGCCAGAGAAGAAGTAAAAAAGGGCGATATTTTTAGTCATGAGGATGTTTTTGGTGATCTATAGATGGAATATAAGTTGATTTATTCTAAAACTGCAGTTAAAGATATAAAAAAACTGGATTTGGTAATGAGAAAAAGATTAAAGAAGAAGTTAGAATTGTTTGTAAAAGACCCAAAAAAGTATGCGAAAAAGTTACAATTTTTTCAGCTTGGTAATTATAGATTTAGGGTAGGTAAGCTGAGAGTTGTTTTTGATTTTCAAACCAAGGCTATTCAAGTGCTGAGAGTTGGTTTTAGGGGAGATATTTATAAAAAATAGGGTTTTGAAAAAAGGACATAGGTAGTTTAAGAGTAGTAGTGGCATCGTAAAGGATATTGACAGTCCTTTACCTTTGTGGTATTCTTTACCTAATATGAATGTTTTACAAAGCTACTCATTGCCGGTTAGTTCTAAAGGGCAAGTGACAATTCCGATTGACATTAGACATTTGTTTAATCTTGGAAAAGTTAAAAGAGTGGTGCTTGAGTTATTTGACAATAAGACCGTGCAATTGAGACCCAGACAATCTTCATTAAGTGAAGTTTATGGTTCTGTTAAGCCCATTAAAAAGAGTTTTAAAGAAATTAGAAAGATAGTGAGAGAGGAAAGAGTAGATAGATTAATATGAAGGTTGAGTTTGTAGATACTAATATTTTTATTCGATTTATTACAAAGGATGATGAAAAAAAAGC
>JAYEMX010000060.1:0-2431 GCA_034718535.1 Patescibacteria group bacterium
CGAATATTTTGATAGATTTTTCTAAAGGTAAAAATAAATTATTAGAAAGATATTTATTGGAGAAAGATAAGTGGGAATTATGGGTTAATCCGGTGATTGTGGCTGAGTTTTTAAATGATAAGTGGTTGACTAATAAAATCAAACAAAAAAAAGCAGAGGATTTTATTGATTTATTCAGATGTGTAGAGATTAATAAAAAACAAGGGATAAAAACAGGAATGTTAATAAGGTTAGGTCAAATTGATTATTTGGCCGATGGCATAATTGCATCCAGTTGTTTGGTGAATAAAATGAGTTTATTGACAAGGAATATTAAACATTTTAAGAAGGTGAAAGGATTGAAGTTACTGTGAGTGAATGGAGGTGCCTTGTAAAATTTTGTCGCGTTGTTCTTGGTCTTTTTTATCTTTTTCTTCTTTAAGCTGTTTAATATATTCGGATTTACAATGAATGGTGGGTTGGGTTCCGGGGGTAAAATATTCGATTTTACCACCACAACCTTCACATGATAATTGGCCGGTAATTGGACAGATATCTACTTTAATTAAGTCTGTTGGGGGAGAAAATTTACTAGGTTCGGAACCTTCTAAGATTTTAACCATAATGTTATGCCAGATGGGGGAGGCGCCGGTAATTCCCGAAGCAACTTGACTCATAGGGGAGTTATCGTTGTTGCCGACCCAAACAGCGGTTAGATAATCGGTGGTATAACCAATAGTCCAATTATCTCGTTTATCATTAGTAGTGCCGGTTTTAACAGCTACCTGATGATTAGGAATGTTAAGATATGAACTTAAACCAAAGGCTGGGCTGCGAGCATAGGTATCAGATAGTATGTCTGAGATGATATAGGCAATATTTGAGTTAATAACTTGATTTGGATTACAAAAAACTTGATCACAATTTAAATCCATTAAGGTTTTTCCTTTTGAATCGGTCACTTTTAAAACAGGATGAAGATTGACTTTTTGTCCAAGATTGGCAAAAGTAGCAAAAACAACAGCCATATCAGTCATTTTTATTTCGGCGCCACCAAGAGTTAATGACAGGCCATAGCGTTCCGGTTGATTCCAGGTGGTGATACCCAGTTTTTTACCCTGTTCGATCATTTTGTCTACGCCTAAGTTGGCAAGTAATTTTACGGCAGGGATATTGTAAGAATTGGCAAGAGCGCTTCGCAAAGTAACCGAACCATGAAATCTACCATCGTAGTTGACAGGAGAGTAAGGTTTAGAGCCGGCAATATCATAAGTAACGGGAGTGTCTTTAATAACGGAGGCGGCGGTATAATTATTTTCCAAAGCCAAAGAATAGTTAATCGGTTTGATGGCGGAACCAGGTTGACGAAGACTGGTAACGACATTAACTTGACCATCTCGATCGGTATCAAAATAATCCCTTGAACCAACCATGCTTAGAATTTCCCCTGTTTTGGGTTTGGTAACCAGAGCGGCACCATTGGTTATATTAAGAGGGGCAACTTTGATAATTTCTTTTGATACGATTTGTTGAACGCTTTGATGAAGCTTAAAGTCAAGTGAAGTGATAACAGTCAAACCACCCTGTTCAACCAAAGCCTGACCATATTCTTTAACTAAAAGATCTTTAACAAACATGACGAAGTGGGGAGCTTTAATGTTGGTAAATTGAGGAGCAAGTTTAATTATTTGTTTTTTAGCTAATTCAGCCTCTAGAGGAGCAATGAATTTTTCTTCAACCATTCGGTTTAAAACCTGATGTTGGCGGTAAATGGATAAATGAGGGTTTAAACCAAAGGGGGAGTAAGTAGTGGGGGAGGCGGGTAGGCCGGCAAGAAGAGCGCTTTCGGCTAAATTTAAGTCTTTGATTGATTTGGCAAAATAAGTTTGAGCAGCTTGTTCGACTCCGTAAGCAGTACCACCATAGGAAACTTCGTTTAAGTACATTTCCAAAATTTCGTTTTTAGAGAAGAGAATTTCAACCTCCAAAGAAAGGATAAGTTCTTTAAGTTTTCTGATGATGGTTCTTTCTTGTGAAAGTAAAGCATTTTTAATTAGTTGTTGGGTAATGGTAGAGCCACCATGAAGTTGTTGATTAAAAATGATTTGGTCAATAGATCTTAAAATACCTTTTAAAGAGACACCGTTGTGCTTATAAAACTGACTATCTTCGATAGCTAGGGTGGCTTTGATAAAGTGATCGGGAACTGCTTCTAAATTAACAAGAGAGCGGTTTTGATCTTTATAAAAAGTAAAAAGAAGTTGATTGTTTCGGTCATAAATTTTAGTTGATAAAGTAGGTTCACGACTAGATAGATCAGTTGGTTTAGGTAGATCTTTTAAAATCAGCCAATAAAAAATAATAAAGAAAAGTAAAATCAAGGTAAGAATGATTTTTTGAAAGAGAGATAGTTTTAATTTTGGTTTAGGATATTTAATTTTGAGCTGAGGTA
>JAYEMX010000061.1:0-2344 GCA_034718535.1 Patescibacteria group bacterium
GGTACCTAAATCTAGAGTAGCTCTTAAATCTTTGCTGGTAAAAACACCTTTTTTCTCGTCCATGTTTTGGAGATTAAAGTCAGATTTTAAAGTATAGGATTCGTCTCCACCTTTAAACCTCATGGTTAAAGAACCACCAATAACACCTTCGTCATAACGGCACTTACCTTTTGAGCAAGAACCAAAAAGAAGATCTTTTGAAAGTGGCATGTTTTTATCCGTAAATTCTAAATTACCAAAAACACCTTGGATTAAAGTATCGGTTTGATATTCAAGTTCATACTCGGCATTAGTGGCATTAAATACTTTATCAACTCCAAGAGTAACTTCTTTACCATCTGATCGAGGAATTAAAGTAACAAAGGGTCTATCTTTTAAGGCCAGTTTATTGATTTGTTCGATTTTTCTAGTCTCGATTTGTTCTGGAGTTTTGGTTTTTTTAGTTTTATTTTTAAAGAAAAATATTCCTCCGATAATAGCTATAATGGCAATAATCGGAATAAAGATTTTTAGATTTTTTTTCATAGTTTCTCCTGAAAATAAGTAATGAGTTTTTCTGTTTTTATTCTAATTTGTTTCATGGTATCACGATCTCTAATGGTAACCATATCGTCTTTTAAGGAATCAAAATCAATGGTTACACACCAAGGAGTGCCGGCTTCATCTTGCCTACGGTAACGTTTGCCAATATTACCATGAGCATCCCAGGCACAAGAAAACTTTTGACTTAGATTTTTAAATATTTTTCTGGCTTTTTTGGATAAGTCTTTTTTATTACCAAGTAACGGAGAAACAGCAACTTTATATGGAGCGATTTTAGGGTCAAGTTTTAAAACTATTCTATCTTTTTCTTCAGTATAAGCATCAACTAATAAAACCAAAACTGTGCGGGATAAACCAAAAGTGGGCTCAATAACGTGAGGGATAAATTTTTCCTTTGATTTTGGGTCGGTGTATCTTAAGTCAATTCCGGATTTTTCCATATGATTTTTGAGATCAAAGTCAGTACGGTAGGCGCAGGCAAACCACTCACTAAAACCAAAAGGAAATTCATATTCCAAATCTTCGGTTTTTTTAGAATAATGGGAAAGCTCTTTCTCGGTGTGAGAACGCCACTTGAGTTTGTTTTTATTAATACCTAAAGATAAGGCAAATTTTTCAATTTCTTTTTTCCAAAATTCAAATTCTTTTTTCCAGTTAGCTTGTTTAATATAGTATTCAAGTTCTGCCAATTCAAATTCAAGAGTTCTAAAAACATTTTGACCTTGAGTGATTTCATTTCTAAAGCATTTACCTGATTGAGCTAATCCAAAAGGTAGTTTCGGAGACATAGTATTCAAGATTTGTTTAAAATCAATAAACATACCTTGGGCGGTTTCTCCTCTTAAATAAGCTAGTGATTGTGATTTAGGTACAATTCCGATTTTGGTTTCAAATAATAAATTGAATTTTCGAATTGAAGTCCAGTTAAATTGACCACAATGAGGGCATTTGATTTTATTGTCATTAATTAACTTTTCTAAACTTTCTAAAGATTGGCCTTCAACTTTTTCATTTTTCAGTTTATTTTCGATTAAGTGATCGGCTCGAGTACGTTGGTGACATTGTTTACATTCAATCAAGGCATCAGTAAAAGTTTTGGTATGACCGGATGACTGCCAAACTTTTGGGCTCATTAAAATTGATGTTTCCAAGCCATAAATATTTTCTCTTGTAGTAACAAAGTAGTTCCACCAATAATTTTTGAGATTGCGAAGCATTTCAACGCCGAGAGGTCCATAGTCATAAGTGTTAGCTAAACCACCATAAATCTGAGAACCAGGAAAAATAAAACCCCGGCGTTTGGCTAAAGCAACAACTTTTTTTAATGTATCCATGTGTTTAATTGTATATGAGAAAGGTTGGCTATTTCAACTTCTTTGAATTTCATCCCCACTCCGGAGTGGGGATGTGAGTTTGAGTTTATATAAGTTAGCTTAATTTTTTAGAGTTAAGAGGTTTGTCGATAATGGTGGAGATGTGGGTTTCGAGACGTTGGCGGGTTAAGGGTGGATTGGGTAAACCAAAACCTAAAAGTTTAAGAAGTTTAATTTCAAAATTTAGAATAAAGTCTTTGGTGGCTGTTTTGGAATTTAAAATATTAAAAGATTTAAAGAGTAGTTCAAAAACTTCCTCTTGTTCTTGCCATTCGGCAGTCATTCTGTCTATTAATTCGGCTAAAAGATAAGCTATTCGTACCCGATTTAAATTTTTTCTTAGATTAGGAAAGTTATCTATAGTTTCAGCTTCAGTAATTATGCCTAAACCTTTAGTTTTGGCAACTTGAAATTTAACATGAGTGAAA
>JAYEMX010000062.1:0-2326 GCA_034718535.1 Patescibacteria group bacterium
CTTAAATTTACGGAAGCCCCAGTCGAAAACCCGCTGAAAGAGGTCGTTAATCAGCTCCTGCGAACCCTTGGACGGATTCACCAAAATCCCAAATCTTCCTCCAACCGTCAATCTTTATCTACATGATTTAATTATCATTCTAGTTCTAGCTCTTTACTTTTTAACCAAACCCAAAATCAAATTAAATTTACTAAAACCTTTCATTGCCTTCCTATTAGTTTGTTTTATTTCGCTATTTTTTGCCATCAGAAATTTTTCCTTAATCCAAATCTTAACCTCAAGTCTTTACTTGCTTCGCTTTACAGTCTACGGATGCCTAATTTTTATTTTAAAAGATAAGCGCTTCAAACTACCTATAAAAAAACTATTAATTTTCTCCTCTCTAGTTTTAGCTATCTTTGGAATTGCTCAATACTTGATTTATCCGGATATCCACTTTTTAGCCTCAAATCAATGGGACAACCACTACTACAGGGTTATAGCCACTTTTTTTGACCCATCTTTTGTTGGCATGATCTTACTTTTAGGCATGATCTTAACTTTTTTTACCAAAAGTTCTCCTTGGCTTTATCCTATTTACCTTATTCCCTTGCTTTTAACTTATTCCAGAAGCACTTATTTAGCTTTATTAATTAGCTTATTAAGTTATACAATTTTTAAAAGAAAGTTAAAATTTTTAATCATCGGCTTGCTATTTATCCTAATATTGCCTATTTTACCTCGTCCAGGTGGCGAAGGAGTAAAACTGGAAAGGGTATTTTCAATTAAACAGCGCTTATATAATTATCAAGATTCTTTTGTCATCATCAAGCAAAATCCGATTTTAGGTGTTGGTTTCAACACCCTGCGCTATTATAAAAATCAACCTTTATCTCACGCCGGCGCCGGTCTAGACTCAAGCCTGCTTTTTGTTTTTGCCACCACCGGCATAATTGGTTTTGCTGCCTATTTGAATTTACTTAAATCTATTTATAAACATTCATTATTAATCAAAATCTCTTTAATCGCTTTACTCACTCACTCTCTTTTTCAAAACTCTCTTTTTTACCCCTGGGTCTTAATCTGGCTTTTTAGTCTTGTAGCTAGTGAGAAGGTCCGTTCTTGAAGCGAAAAAAGGTCCGTTCTTGAAGGTACTCCTTTAAGGCCGGACCTTAAAGGACTCAAGTGACGAAGTCACCTGAAAATCACGGCGTATAATTAACTTTAACAGCCACTCTCGTCTCATTCCCCGCCTTATCAATCGCTATTACTTCAATATCATTATCCCCCTCAGACAAACTTAGAGAGGTTGAGTAAGTGCCGTCATTTTTTACCATTACAAAATGATTATTAATTTTTAATGAAACTCCTTCCTCTGTAGAACCGGAAATTGTAATCGGACTATCACTATCAAAAAATCGATCACCATCTTTAGGATTATCAATCAAAAGTTCTGGATTTTCATTGTCAACAACAATAATATATGAAATCGAATCATCACTGGCATTACCATGATCATCAAAAGCTACCGTATAAATTTCATTTTCTCCTTGTCTTAAATGAACATCTTTAAACTCAAACTCACCTTCATTATTAGCCACGATTTCATTAATATTAATTCCCCGAACATAAAGTTTTACCGATGTTCCGTTTTCTGCAAAGCCGGCTACATTAATTTGGGCGGAAAAAGTAGCTTCCGGTAAAGGATTTAGTCTGGGTGGTCGCGGTGCTAACTCATCTTGTTTTTCTATTGGTTGATTACTTGATCTGATATTGCCGATAAAAGTGGCCATATTAATTAAACCGGGTAACCCGAATTTAATTAATAAAAACAAACTCAAAAAAATCAAAAACAAATACTTAACCGCTTGCCTTAAACTTTCTTTTTCCCGCTTTCTTTGTAATCTGGTTTTGCTTCTCCCCATACTTATATTTTACTACACCTTTAACCCAACTCAAATTGTCAATTCAATTAACTTTCTTTTTAAGTCTAATTCCGATCTTTTTAAACACCTCCCTGATTTATATAATAATCATAGGCTCAAATTGCTTCATCATATTTTGAAGTTACATAGTCTTTCTCTTTATCAGATATTTCTTCAATCTCCAAAATTAAACCCAAAGCCTCTTGACTAATCTCAACATTTTTTGGGTTTTTACTAAAAGTTGTTTTATAAATAATTTTTTTCCTTTTCTTTTTCATATGTTTTCTTTTTAACCCAAAATAATCCTTAATTTGTCTTTGGTTTTCTAATAAATCCACACAATTACTAGCACTTAACTCTTCTTCTGTATCAAGAGCATGTAATTTCCTTGCCAATATTGCTTTAGGCTTTTCTAATAACCT
>JAYEMX010000063.1:0-10108 GCA_034718535.1 Patescibacteria group bacterium
TCTTAGTTTTAATTTTTCTTTTTTTTAAAACTTGATCTGTGGGAAAAGTTTCACCAATATCGCTACCGGTAACTTTTTTACCAAGATCTAGAGCACACAAGGCCAAAGCAGTCATACCCACCCCTTTAATCCCGGTAAAGTGGATTGAGTTGATTTTACTTAGCATAATAAACTTCTCCGGAACCGATAATTTGGTTTGGTTTAATCATGGCTCCGGGCATAATCGAGGCATTAATGCCTGTTTTGGCGCCTTTAGCTATAACAGCTCCAAACTTTTTTCTACCAGTATTGCCTATTTTTTTCTCATCAAATCTTAAATTCGCCAGTCTTGAACCAGAACCCATGTTAGTGAAACCTTCAATAATTGAATCGCCAATATAGTTGCAATGGAAAAACGATTTAGGGCCAACGTAACTTCTGGCAATTTCGGTGTTGTATCCAACCAAGCTATTTTCTTCAATAATAGAGTCTCTGATTAGGCAATTATTGCCTATAACCACATTTTTGCCAATGTAAGAATTTTTGATAATTGCACCCGACATAATTTTAGCGGTCGGGTGAATAGCAGATTTTTTATCTAATCGACTGGTTAAAAAAAGATCAACCACGTCCAATATTTGATGTGGATATTTTATTTGAGCAAAATAGTCTGAATACTCAAACATATTTACTTTTCCACTGGCCATTAATTTTGATAAGGCTTTTTCATAAATATCATCAGCTTTTGATTTAGTGGTTTTAAGGGTATTTATAAAAGTTTTAATATCTTTAAAGTAATGAAGAACAATATTAAAGTATGGACTAGGTTGATTACCCTCACCTGGTTTTTCGATGATAGTCATTGGTTTATCATTTTCTAGCTTAAAATAGCCACCGGGAAGATAATGATCCAATTTTAAGCCGGAAAGCAGAATATTTGGATTTTTAGTTTTGATATTATCAATAAAATCATTAATAGCGGAAGTTGCTAAAATATCGGATCCATTGATAATAATGACTGATTTGGTTTTTATAAAGGGAAAAGCTGATAATAAAGCATCTGCCATGCCTTTTGGTTTTTTTTGAGAGATAAGTTTAATTTGCGATGAAAGTTTGGAGGAAAATTCTTTTTGAGTTTTCGGATTGACTACAACAATAATTTTATTAATACCAACTGAGTTTAAATCTTTAATATGCCACTGAACTAATGAATAGCCCAAAAATGAAAATAATCCCTTTGGGGTTACTAAGGGTTTAATTCTTTTGCCTTCTCCCCCAGCTAAAATTATAGCGGTGATATTTTTCATGCTAAATTTTTCATTTTACGATTACTAATTTTTAGTTCCTCTAAAGTATTAATTCCTTGAAATTTTGATGAATCTTTCAATTTAATAGCCGAGACTTTTTTTTGATGTTTTATGGCGATTTCAAGTAAGTCGGTTAAATAGTATTCTTTGGAAATTGGATTTTTTTTAATAGTCTTAAGATATTTTTTCAAAAACCGGTGGTTAAAACAATAGGTGGCGGTATTAATTTCTTTTATTTGTTTTTGTTGATGATTAGCATTTTTAAATTCAACAATGGCTTTAACTTGATTATTTTTATCTCTTATTATTCTGCCAAGACGATTCGGGTCTTTTTTAATTACAGTTAATATGGTCATATCTGCTTTGGTTTTAGTGTGAGTGGCTATAACGGCCTTAATATCTTTTGAATCATAAAAAGCAGTATCATCTCCTTGAAGGACTAAAATATTTTTGGTTGATTTAGATATAGCAGGCAAAGCAGTTTTAAGGGCATGGCCAGTACCCAAGATTTTGTTTTGAACTACATAGGTATAATTGTTTCCAAGAGTATTAATAACCGATGACTTTTTAAAACCCACCACTACAATTATTTCTTTTAAACCAAGGTTTTTTAAAAGATCAACGGTGTAGCAGATCATGGGTTTGTGGTTAATTTTTCTAACTACTTTGTTTTTATTTTTACTTTTTAATCTGGTGCCTTTGCCGGCGGCTAAAATTACGGCGGTGATATTTTTCATTTAATTTTTTGATTTTAATTTTAAAGCAGTTTTAACTGCCTGATGTTCTGACCAAGGATGCTCTATTGTACCAAAACACATAGATTTTTCGTGAGATTTTCCAAATAAAGCCACTATATCTCCGGGTTTAGCTAATTCAACTGCCAGATTAATGGCTTTTTGCCTGTCTTTCTGACGATAAAGATAATTGATTTTTTTCTTAATAAAACCAGATTTAATTTGATCATTAATATCCTTAACTGTTTCGGTTCTGGGATCTTCTGCGGTCAGAATAGTAATATCTGATAGCTGAGAAGCAATTTTCCCCATCATAGGTCTTTTAAGGGTATCCCTTAAGCCGGCACAGCCAAAAACTGATATGATCCGACCTTTTTTATGGTTTTTTCTGATCATGAACAAAGCTTTTTCTAGAGCATCTGGTTTATGAGCAAAGTCAATAATAATAGTAAAGTCTTTTTGATAAACTGTTTCCATTCTGCCTGGAATAGTTTTAAAGGTTTTAATTGCTTTATTAATCATATTTTGATTAATGCCAACAGCTTTAGCTAAGCTTGAAGCTGCATTTTGGTTTGCTATATTAAAATCTTTTGAGTCTTTAAAGTTAATTTTATTTTTAGACATTTTTAAAAGTTTAAGTTTGGCTTTTTTGTAATTAGCTAGGGTTTTGTGATAATCAAGGTGTTCATGAGTTATGTTAGTAATAAGACCATAGTCAAATTTGATTCCCCAACAACGATGTTGTACCAAGCCATGAGAAGTAACTTCTAAAATAACATGAGTGAAGCCTTTTTTATAAATATTTTTTAAGAGTTTTTGAAGGGAAAATGGATCTGGGTTAGTTACATGAAGACCAATACCTATTTCTTTTTTGCCGAGTTTGGCTGAAATAGTAGAGATAAGAGCTACTTTAAAATCGGATTTTAAAAGTAAATGATAAGTAAGGTGAGCAGTGGAGGTTTTTCCAGAAGTACCGGTAATACCGATTATGGTTAAATTTTTTGAAGGAAAACCATAATAAAAATTGGCCAGAATTGCTTTTGGTAAATGCCAGAAACTATTAACAATAAAGTTGGGGATTATTTTTCTGATCTTTTGTAACATAAGATATGTAAGATAGGTAAGATGTATTTTACCCTAAATTCCTCTCATTTTTATTCTCCAATCCACCTCGGAGGTGTTGACCTCTTGACACCTCGGTATTTTTGCTTTTAAATATAAATAATGCCTGCACGAAAAACAATTTTTGTAAATGATAAATACTATCATGTTTTTAATAGAGGAATTGATAGAAGAATTACGTTTTCAACTAAAAACCAATATTTAAGAGCAGTTGAAACTATTTGGTTTTATAGTCATCAAAAACTTTCCTTAAAATTATCTGATTTTTTTTCACTTGGGTTTAAAGATAGACATGAAATAAGAATAAAAATTTTCAAATTACCTAAGCTGGTAGAAATTATTTCATATTGTTTAATGCCCAATCACTTTCATTTACTTCTTAAACAAAAAGTTGATTTTGGAATATCTAAATATATGAGTAATTTTCAAAATAGTTATACCCGAGCCTATAATATCCAAATAAAAAGAACTGGCCCTTTATTCAATAATCAATTTAAGGCTGTTAGACTAGATGGGAAGGAACAGCTTTTATATGTTTCAAAATATATTCATCTAAACCCATTAAAGGGCTATGTTGTTAAAAACGCCGCTAGTTTATTAAACTATAAATGGTCATCTTTTAATGAATACATAACAAATAAAGGTGGTTTTTGTAAACGAGATGATTTATTAACTTATTTTAAAAATTCTGATGAATATAAAAATTTTGTATTAAATGATGATTTATATAAAAAGCATATTGATTCAATTAGACATTTAACATTTGAGTTATAAAATCCCGAGGTGCCTTGAGTAGTGCACCTCGGAGGTGGATTTATTCTGGGAGGATGTTGAAGTGATTCAGAAGATCTTGGGCAATTGAAAACCATAATGGAGCGGCAGTTTCCGAAGCCCATTGAGAAGTAGATGGCTCTCTTATTGTTACCAACATAACAAATTTGGGATTTTTGGCCGGAGCAAATCCGATAAAAGAAGCATTGGTTTTTTCTTCTTGGTATTTTCCTTGATAAGCTATTTGAGCAGTGCCGGTTTTACCGGCTATTTGGTAGCCTTTAACATTAGTCCATTTGGCTTCACCTTCTTTAGCAGAAGCAACCATCATATCTGTAACCATATCGGCAGTTTCTTTGGATATAACCCGATGTTTTATTTTGGTGGGGATAATAATTTCTTTAGTGGGACTGATAACTTTTTTAACTACATGAGGTTCTACCAAGTTGCCCCCGTTAGCAATAACCGAAACAGCCTGTAAAAGCTGAACGCCCGTGGATAGAAATCCTTGGCCAAAACTGGCTGTAGCCAAATCAACATAACTCCATTTACTCTTTTTTCTGGCTACCGAAGTAATTTCATCCTGTAGATCGATATTGGTTTTTTGATTAAAACCAAATTTATCAAAATAATCATAAAATTTAGCTATACCAAGTTTTTGGCCGATAAAAACCATACCGACATTATCCGAATGAACTAAAACATCGGTCATATTGGAGTCGGGCCAATATTTATCATCCCAGGTCTTAATGGTATATTTATCTATTTTTAAGGGTTTATCACAGATATCGCATCTAGTATTTTTTTCAATTACCCCGGCATCTAAACCGGCAGCCATAACTAAAACTTTAAAAATTGATCCCGGCTCAAAAGCATTTGAAATTATTGGATTTAAAAAAAGTTTTGGGTTGAAAATTGAAAACTCCTGAGGATCATAGGCAGGTAAAGAAGCCATGGCAATAATGGCACCGGTGTGAGGATCCATAACAGATATAGATCCGGATTTAGCTTTAAACTGAGTAATGGCTTTAGCTAGTTTATTTTCAATTATATATTGAAGACTTTTATTAAGATGAAGCTGAAGTTGACGGCCGTCTTTTTTGTTTTGAGTTAAATAGTCTCCCATTACTATTGGCTGATTAAAGGCGTCTTTTTCTTGCTTAATAATTCCTGGCCTACCTGCCAATTCTCGTTGATAAAAACCTTCTAGGCCATAAAATCCTTGATCTCCCCCCTGCTCATTTGAACCAACAAAACCAAGTAAATGAGCAGACATTGAAGCTTCCGGGTATAACCTAGATTGTTCTTCTTCAAAAAAGATATTTTGATAACTTAAAGCCTCAAGTTGATTTCTTTTCTCTAGTGATATTTTTCTGGCAATAGGAATCCATTGCAATTTTTGATCAGAAAAACGCTCATTTAGTATTTTTTCTGCTTTTTTAATTAATATTTTTTTATCTTCTGAATTTAATAAAGAGGAAGGTGTTGCGGTTGTGACAATAGATGAAAATACTATTGGGGATAAAGTTTCCGCCAAATTCTTGGGTAAAGTTTTAGTTTGGTTTCTTTTAATATAACTAAAATAAGCCGGTTGATTAGCCACTAAAAAACTTCCGTCCGAGGTTAAGATTTCTCCTCTTTTGGCAGAGACTTCGATAGTGATTTGTTGTTGAAGTGAGGCTAAGTTAACTAATTTTTCCGAAGCCAAGATTTGCCAATAGAAAAGACGAGTGAGAAGTAAAAAACCTATAAATGAGAAGATTAAATTTAAAAAAAGTAAACGCCACTTGGAGCTCATGGCAAATTTTGAGCCACTTTCTGACCTTTAGCAAAGTATTTGTAGTTTAATTTAGAAGTAAAGCCTTTTTCTCGGGCTTCTTTTGCCAATTTATTTAAGCCCCCTGATTGTTTGGCTAATTTTGATTTTATTTTGAAGATATCTTTTCTGATATTTTCTGTTTCTATTTTTATTTTATTTAAGTCAGAACCCCAAGTAGAAACCCTATTTGAAAAAATCATTTTAACTAAACCTAAAAGTAAAACTATGCTTAAAGAGGTCAATAAACAAACTTTGCACTTTTTATTTGTTTGATCTAAATATTTTTTTTCTTGAATGGTCATATTTTAAAAGCAGCTCTTAATTTGGCGCTTCTTGAACGAGGGTTTAAAGTTAGTTCTTCCTGGTTAGGGGTAATTGGTTTTTTGGTTAAGTTTTTTAATCCTTTATGTTCTTTAATAAAGTTTTTTACAATCCTGTCTTCTAAGGAGTGAAAAGAAATAACGACTAATTTTCCTTTTTCTTCCAACAAGTCATATGCTTGAGGTAAAGCGGTTTTAAGATTATTAAGTTCATCGTTGACCGCAATTCTTAAAGCTTGAAAGACTTTGGTAGCTTGGTGAATACCTCCTCTTTTTCTTTTAACCTTGGTAATTAGATTGACTAATTCTAAGGTTGTGTTAATTGGTGATTGTTGACGTCGTAAAACAATATGGTTAGCAATTGATAAAGCATACTGTTCTTCGCCATATTTTTTAAAAAGTTTAATAAGTTCATTTTTTGATAAGCCGTTTATCAGATCTTTGGCAGCAACCTTTAAGTCAGGGTTTGCTCTCATGTCTAAAGGTGAGTCATTTTGAAAAGAAAAACCCAGCTTTTTGTTTTCCAATTGATCACTGGAAAGACCAAGATCCATTAAAATTCCGGAAACTGATGTAAGTTTTAAATCCCGAGCATGCTCTTTTAATTTAGAAAAATTGCCAAGTTTTATTTTGTAAAAAGCATTTGGGCAGGTCTGATTAATTCGCTTGGTAGTGCGTTTAATCGCCTCAGGATCTATATCAAGTCCGTAAAGCTTACCCCCTTTCTTGATAATTTCAACTGCGTGTCCTCCGGAACCCAGAGTGCAGTCGAGATAGTTTTTATTTGGTTTTATTTTTAAAAATTTAATGCTTTCATTTAAAAGCACTGGTTTATGGAGAATTTTGTTCATTTTGTTTGATCAAGTTTTTCCCCTAGTTTTTTAACTTTTTTATTTAAACCATGACTATAAGTTTCCCAATTAGTTTGGTTCCAAATTTCAGCTCGATTACCAACTCCTACAAAAACAATTTTAAAAGCAAGATCGGCATACTCTCTTAAATGTTTTGGAATAACAAATCGACCTTGTTTGTCCAGTTGAACCTCATGAGCATTACCCAGTAAAAATCTATCTGTTTCTCGAGTTGGGCCTAAAGTTGAGCCCTGATTAATTCGATCAACCACTACTTGCCAATCTTTTTGAGTAACAATCATTAATGATTGTTCATAACCGGCAGTAAGAATTATTTTATTTCCCAAAGTCCGCTTAAATTTAACTGGCAAAGCTACTCGACCTTTTTGATTAATCTTGGTTTGATATTGACCTAGTAACATATTTCACCACTTTTTTCCACTTTGATCTATTTTTATCCCTTTTCACGCACAAGTCAACCCCAAGTTTTCACGAAAGGAGAATTAATCTTGGAAAGAAGTTTTAGGAAGAATTATATTTTTACTAAAAGCACGCCAACTAGGATTAGAAGTGATCCAATTATTTTTTGCCATAGTTTTTTTCTTTCGTTTAAGAACACATAACCACCGACTGCAATAAATACCAAAGACAACTCAACAACTGCTGTGGATCTAGATACTTCCCCTTTAGATATTGCTGCTAAAAAAGCAAATAAAGCCCACCCAAAAAATAATCCAGCAATAACCACCCCCCATTTCTGAAGTTTTAACTCATTAATACTTCGTTGAAGTCCATTTTTGGTACTAATAAGAATCCAGAGAGCGGGTAAAAAAAGAATCGTGGACATATAAACCGGGAGGGAATAATTTACTACAAAAGCTTTGTCAAGCAAAAATGCACATCCCAAGAAAAACGCTGATAAAAGCGAGTACTTAACTCCTTTACTAAAAACAAATTTTCCTTTTTCGAAACCAATAATAATACTCCCGCATAAAACAAAAATAATGGCTAATAATTTTAACCAGGTTATTGATTCATGTAAAAATACAGCGGAGCCGACCAAAACAATAATTACTCGCAATTTTATTAACGGGGTGACAATTGAGGCTTCTTCCAGTTGATAACTTTTTATATTTGTGATGTCTCCTACCGCATAAACTAAAGTGGCAACCAGTAAACCTAATATTGGGATGATGGCTGGAGGGAATTTAAAGCCATAAATGAAAAAGAATGGGATAATTGCAATCCCTGCAAAAAAATCGTGAAGAATGGTAAAACCTCGCGCATCACCTTTATTCCTGAGTAAAAATCTAGCGAGAAGCCCTCTAACTGTCATTAGTATTGCTGAAAGTAGGGAAAGTTGAAACCAGTTCATGATGTTTATTATTATAAAACAATATTATTGTAATTGTTAGCTACTATAATAATGCCAATCCCAAAACCTGATAACAGATTTTTAAAGTATTGTGGAAGATGGCAAACTATAGGACCTACAAGGACTCTCCTTGTAGGCTAAAATAGCTAAGAAAGTTGTTTAATTAAGTCTTGAAGATTTGAGTAGACTGTATCATCAATGTCAACAGTACCAGCCTTGAGTTGTTTATCTCTAAGTTTCATTGATCTTTCACCAGGATAAAAAACTTCTTCAACTCCTTTTTGTTTTGGAGCTTTTTTAAGTTCTTTAATAACTTTATCAATATCTTTTTTAAATTGTTTTAAAGGTTTAAAAGAGGTTGGATTAATTAAGATAAAAAAGGTTCCCCAACCACCAGGAATAGAAAAGCCGGCTCGAGAGCCAGTTAAAGCACCTGCTAAAAGTTCACAGATTAAGGCTAGTCCAGATCCTTTGTAACCAGCTATAGGTAATAAGCTACCTTCATCGAAAACTTTTTGAGGATCAGTGCAAAGGTTCCCTTTATCATCTATGGCTACGCCTTTTGGCAGTTTACCACCGGCTCTTAAGGTTTTTAATAAACCTCCGACTGTTATTTTAGCCGTAGACATATCATGAATAATTGGATATTTATTAGTTGGAATGCCAATATTAATCGGGTTAGTCCCCCAAAGTTTTTTTCTGGTGCCGTGGGGAGCAACTCTGCCGGGAGAATTATTAAAGCCAATATAAATTAAATTATTTTCTGTAGCAATTCTCACAAAATGACCTAAACAACCAGTCATGGGAGCAGTATTTGATAATCCGGTAGCAACAATATTATTATTTTTAGCCTTTTTGATGGTTAATTTAAGAGCTTGGTCTAAAACTACAAAACCACATTTTTTCTTGCCATCAACCAATATGGTATTTGACGTTTCTTTTTTTATGCTTATTTCCTCGGTTTTTAAATTTATTTTTGGTTGACTTATACCGTCTATTACTGCTCGTTTAAAATAAAATAATCTACTTAATCCGTGAGAGCTTTTACCTGCCAAATCAGCCTCAATTAGTGCATTAGAAATTAATTTAGCCTCTGAATTCTTGAACCCAATTAATTTAAGAATATCATTTGATAATTTTTCTGCATTTTTAATTTTTAGTTTCATAAATCTTCAATTAATTTTAATAAAACCGGGAATTGTTTGTATTTTTCATAACTATAGGACCTACAAGGACTCTCCTTGTAGGTTGAATTATTTAACTAAGACAAAGGTGCCGAGGTTGGTGGCGGGGGCAAAGATTTTACCTTCTCCCAGCTCTACTTCTAATTCTTCCCAAGCATCACCATCCCAAAATAAAATTTTGGCTGTAGTTAAATCTTTATTTGATTTAAAAGTTATGGTGGCATTTTTTAAGCTTGGTGAGGAAGATGACAAAAAGGCGTAGGGGCCGATTAAGACTTCTTCTTTAACTTTTTCCGGTAAACCCATGGTGTTGATGATTAAGACAAAAGAGTTTGAAGAAAGGCTGGTACCTAAATCTAGAGTAGCTCTTAAATCTTTGCTGGTAAAAACACCTTTTTTCTCGTCCATGTTTTGGAGATTAAAGTCAGATTTTAAAGTATAGGATTCGTCTCCACCTTTAAATCTCATAGTTAAAGAGCCACCAATAACACCCTCGTCATAACGGCACTTACCTTTTGAACAAGAACCAAAAAGAAGATCTTTTGAAAGTGGCATGTTTTTATCCGTAAATTCTAAATTACCAAAAACACCTTGGATTAAAGTATCGGTTTGATATTCAAGTTCATACTCGGCATTAGTGGCATTA
>JAYEMX010000064.1:0-69822 GCA_034718535.1 Patescibacteria group bacterium
GGGAGATAATAAAACCGAATTGATAATAGAATGGTCAATTCCTTTTTGGATTAACTCGCTTTTTAAAGCTATATTGCCTTTGGGTCGATGAGTGGTTCTTTGGTCAACCCACCATTCGGCAAATTTCTGATCATTAAGTAGATCGGCATCAATAAAATAATCAATAGTTTGATTAATTAAAGCAGGGGTGGCATAGTTTAATCTTTTAAGACGAAATTTAATTTCACCAGTACTTCTGGGTCTATATGACAAAAGTTTCAAAGTTTTGTTTTTAAGTTTAGTGAGGGCTTGATCCATTGATTACTTTTTGGCAGGACGACCGCGTTTTTTGGTTTTTACTTCATCTCCCCTGACGGCTTTCCAGACTAAAGCTTCTATGGTTTTGGCTATTTTAGGATTTTCTTTTAAATATATTCTAGCGGCTTCTTTGCCTTGACCAATAACTTTTCCTTTATATTTATAGAAACTACCGGATTTTTCTATAATATCATACTCAACAGCAAGATCAATTAAGCCACCAATTTTAGAAACACCGCCAACATTTAGAATATCCAGTTCTGCCAGTCTAAATGGCGGGGCTACTTTGTTTTTGACAACTTTGATACGATGCCTTGAACCTACAATGACTTCGCGATCTTTAATGTTACCGATTTTTCTGCAGTCTAAACGAACTGATGAGTAAAATTTAAGAGCCTTTCCTCCTGTGGTAGTCTCCGGATTGCCAAACATTACTCCAATTTTCATACGAAGCTGGTTGGTAAAAATAACGACTGTTTTTGATTTGGCAATAGCGCTGGTGAGTTTTCTCATAGCTTGACTCATTAATCTAGCTTGAAGGCCAATAATAGAATCGCCCATTTCACCTTCGATTTCAGCTTTAGGAACTAAGGCGGCTACCGAGTCAATACAAATAACATCTACTGCCCCAGATCGAATTAAAGTTTCAGTAATTTCTAAAGCTTGTTCTCCAGTATCTGGTTGAGAAATAATAAGATCATCTAATTTAACACCAATTGATTCTGCTCTTTGAGGATCAAGGGCATGTTCTGCGTCAATAAAAGCGGCAGTGCCTCCCATTTTTTGGGCTTCGGCAATAACATGCAAAGCAAGAGTGGTTTTTCCCGAAGCTTCGGGACCGTAAATTTCGGTAATACGTGAACGAGGCAAACCGCCAACACCAAGAGCAATATCTAAAGTGATTGAACCGGTGGGAATAACAGCAACTTTTAAATGTCTGTGTTCACCTAATTTCATGATTGCTCCTTGACCATATTCTTTTTGAATCTGCTCCATGGCCACTTTAATTGCTTGAAGTTTGGGATCTTTTGCCATGGTTTCTCCTTTGTAATGAGTAGGTTTATTATCTTTATTCATTAAACAAACTTTTACCGAAAGTGTCAAGGGGATAAACAGTGTGTTAAAATTAATAATAAAATCGGGGTGTGGCGCAGTTGGCTTAGCGCGCTCGCATGGGGTGCGAGAGGTTCGCTGGTTCGAGTCCAGTCACCCCGACAAATTTAGAAAATATTTTGCTTGTTGGGAATTAAAGGAAAATTTTTTGATGATTTTTTCTAGGCCTTTTAAGGATTTGTTTTCTTTTTTGTAGATTTTTTTTAAGTCATCAATAGTTTCTCTAACATCATATGAAAATACCACCCACTTATTTGTTTTTAATTGCCAGTAGTCCGGCAGTGGATTACTCCAAGGTTTAATGATTGGAGTAAAAGTAGTTATTTTTTTTGGCTTTAGAGACTTTAAGTAAGAGTCGGCAAATTTTAGAGTTGTACCTTGATCGGTAATTTCGTCGACTAATAATATTGATTCCCCTTTTATATTAACAGCTAATTTTTCGACAATTTTCGGCTTGCCGGTTTTACCAACACTGGCATAGGAAACGATGGTAAAGTTGGAGATGGGAAGTTTTAAAAAATCTGATAAAATTCTTGAGATAACTAAGCCCCCACGAGAGATACAAATGATTCGATCAAATTTAATTTTTTCTTTTATTATTTGTTTTGAAAATTGAAAACAGTGATCTTGGATTTCCTCCCAAGAAATATATAGAAATTTCATCTTTAGTAGATTATAAACAAAAAAAGCTACCAATGGGAGAGAATTCTTTAATGTAAGTGTCTGGGGTATAAAAAACCGAAGCAGATCCACCATCAAGATTAATAGCAGAAACAAATTTTTGGTTTATTTTTTGGCTGATTTTTTGCAAAACATTTGGAGTATTTGCAAGCAAGGGGCCATTGAATTCCGACTCAGTTGAAATAATAGTAATAAAAATTAATTGATGGTTTTGATTAAGAGTGGCAATTGTGCGACGACGAAATTCGTCATTTTTAATTTTTAAAATTAAAGGTTGGGAGTTTTTAATTAAAATAGGTCCGGATTGTAAACCAAATTGAACATTTAATAATGGAGTGGAATTAATAAAAATTTGATTGTCTTTTTTTTGAATAAAACCATTAAGTAAATTGCTGATTATTTTTTTTGAGATTTCTTGATTATCTGCTACAAACCAACCCAATGGTTGGTTGCTTTTATCATAAAAGCCTCCATTGATTAAAAAAGAAGATTGCTTTTCTTTAATAATATCTTCCGATGATTTTATTTGAGAAAAATTTGAAAATAGTTTTAAATCTTCCGGATGATCTACTTTAAAAAATGCAAAAGGATAAGTTTTATTATTGTAATTAATAGTATCTAGTTTTTCCATTAAAGACATTTCTTTTATTTCTTCTTGAGGTAAAGGTGTGACCTTTTTATTATTTTTATGATTGAAAATAAGAATCAGGGAAATTATTACAAAAAGGCTAAATAAGATTTTTTTCATTGGTAAGTTTGGATAGTTTTTTTTAATTCAGAATAAGTTTTAGTTTCCATTATTTTAGTTCTAATTTTTAGGGCATTATTAAAACCGTTAATGTATGTTTTGATAAATCTTTTTATAAAATGAATTGATTTGGTGTCTCCCCAAACTTTATGAAATATTTCAAGGTGTTTTGTTAATAAATTAATTTTTTCTTTGGGAGATAAATTTTTAATAGACTTATTTTTATTAAATATAAACGGGTCTTTGAAAACACCACGACCGATCATAATACCATCTAGTTTATATTTTTTTGCTTTTGCTAAGGCTTGACTCCTTGATTTAATATCGCCATTGCCTATGATTAAAGTGTCGGGACTGATTTGGTTACGAAGTTTAATTGCTTTGCCAATTTCATCCCAATGATTGGGGACATTTGAAAGTTCTTTGGTAGTACGACCATGGATAGTAATAACAGCCGGTTTAAATTTTAAGAGAAAGCCAAGCCAATCATTAGTTTGAATTTTGTTAAAGCCAATTCTGGTTTTAATAGAAACGGGAATTTTGTTAGCGGCTCCAGCTTGAGTGGCTGAAATAATTTTACCGGCTAGTTGGCGATTATTTATTAAAGCGGAACAGGCTCCTTTTTTAATAACATTTTTATCCGGACAACCAAAATTAATATCAACTCCATTAAACCCCAAGTCTGCTATTAAATTAGCTGATAATTCAAAAAGTTCCGGAGTTAAGCCCCAAATTTGGGCGATTAAGGGTTTTTCTTTATTTTGATAATCTAAATACTGCTTATAGCTAATTTGGTCGTGAGAAAAAATTGATTGAACATTGACAAATTCGGTAAACATTAAATCAGGCTTGCCTATATTAACTAAAAGTTGTCGAAAAGCCATGTCGGTAACTCCTTCCATTGGAGCTAAACAGATGATTGGTTTTTTTAATTCTTGCCAAATGCTTGTCATATTGAGATGATTATACTAATTATGACAAAAGATAAATATTCTGCCACCTGGGTTTCGCATTCGTCTATAAGCGATTGGCTGATTTGTCCTCAAGCTTACTTTTTAAAGAATGTATATAAAGATCCTAAAACCAATCACAAGATTTCTTTAATAAGTCCTCCATTAGCTCTAGGGTCAGCCGTACATGAAGTAATTGAGGGTTTGTCGATTTTACCCGTAAATAAGCGGTTTGATGAATCTTTGATTGCTAAGTTCGATAAAGTTTGGGAGAAGTTTAGCGGAGAAAAGGGTGGATTTATTAATGAAGGTGAGGAAAATAGATATAAGGAGAAGGGTAAAGAAATGCTTAGAAAAGTAATGAAAAATCCGGGTCCATTAAAAAATTTGGCGGTGAAAATTCAAATGGATTTGCCTCATTACTGGTTATCTGAAAAAGATAATATTATTCTTTGCGGTAAGATTGACTGGCTGGAGTATTTAGAGAAAGAAGACAAAGTTCATATTATTGATTTTAAAACCGGTAAAAAATCCGAGCAAAGTGAATCTTTACAATTGCCAATTTACTATTTACTGGTTACCAATACTCAGAAAAGACCGGTAAAAAAAGCCAGTTATTGGTATGTTAACTTAGATAAAAAACCGGTTGAGCAAAAATTGCCAAATATAAAAAAGGCTAAAGAAAAAATTTTAAAAATTGCCAAAGAGATTAAATTGGCCAGACAATTAGAGAGATTTAAGTGTCCGACCAACGGATGTAGGGCGTGTAAGCAAATGAAGAGGATTATTAACGGAGAGGGTAAATTGGTAGGAGTGGATAACATTCGAAGAGATGTTTATATATTGCCGAGAGCTAGTAATACTATACCGGATGGAAAAATACTGTAAATAGAGGGGTCTGTAAAAATAAACCTTTTAGGTTAAATTTAGCACTCCTGGAGTGTGAATTTCTTTCACTCCGGGAGTGGAGTCTTTCTTTTGTAGCCTACAGGGTCAGTCCTTGAAGGTTGAATTTATCTCTTTGGGGATTGGCGCTGGCGACGAGCTTTACCACCCATGCCTGCTTTGCGTCGTTCTCTTTTTCTCGGATCTCTGGTAACCAGACCTTTTTTTCTAAGTAAAGTTTTGAATTTTTTTTGGTTAACTTTAATTAAAGCTCTGGCAATACCATGAATAGAGGCATCTAGTTGACTTGATTTTCCCGAACCTAAAACTTTTACGGTTACATAATATTTTTTTAAAACATCACAAATTTTAAAAGGCTCTAAAAATAAGCCTTGATTGACACTTCCGGGAAAATATTTATTAATCGGGAGACCATTAACTTGATGGTCTCCTTTACCAGTAAATAATCTAATTCGAGCAATAGCTCTTTTTCTTCTACCGACTGCGTAAACATATTTTTTTGCCATACTATTTATCCTTTTTCTTTAATTTATCTTGATAAATATGCTTATCTGTTTTAAATATTCTTAATCTTTTTAAACGTAAGGCTCTTAGTTTGTTTTTTGGCAACATATTTGAAACAGCCCTGGTGATAATTTTTCTGGAATCTTTTTTTAATTGACGTTTAAAAGGAATTTTTCTTAAACCACTGGGGTAGTTGGTATGGTGATAATAAATTTTATTTTTTTGTTTTTTACCGGTTACTTTAACATAATTGCTGTTAATAATTACAACATAATCACCACAATCCAAGTGCGGAGTAAAATAAGGTTTGGTTTTGCCAATTAACTTTTGGGCGATTTGAGTTGAAATTCTGCCTAAAACTTGATCTTTAACGTCAATAAGGTGCCAAGCTCTTTTAATGTCTGATTGTTTAGTGGTGGTGGTGTTCATAATTATTTTTTACCTTTATCAACGAATTCGATTTTGGCCATCATAGTGTTGTCCCCTTTTCTTTGACCAAGCCTGATTACTCTAGTAAAGCCAGAGGTTCTTTTTTTGGTTTTTGGAGCAATAACATCAAAGAGATGATTGGCGGCTTTTTGGTTAGATAAAAAAGCTATAACTTGGCGACGACAAGAAAGAGAACCCAGTTTGGCTTTAGTCATTAATTTGTCGATTAATGGTTTTATCGCCTTAGCTTTGGCTTCTGTGGTTTTAATTTGTTCTTTAAAGATTAAATTGGTTAATAAGCTTTTAAACAGAGCTTTTCTCTGTTTGATATTTCTACCAAGTTTTTTACCTTTAATTCTATGTTTCACAATTACTCCTTAATAATAACGTCTTTTTCTTTAAGTTTATTAAGAATTATATCAATTGACTTACTTCCCAGGTTTTTAACCTTGGAAATGTCTGATTGAGTGGCCTTGGATAATTCTTTAACAGTTGAATAACCGCCTTTTCGTAGAGCATTAGCAATACGGGTGGGTAAATCTAGTTCTTCAACTGATAATTCTAAAAACTCATTTTCATCTTCCTCTTCAACATCTTCTTCTAAGCTAACCTCAAAAGTCGGATCAACAATTTGGGTAAATGAAGAAATTAAAATAGAAGCGGCTTGCTCTAAAGCTTTTAATGGCTTAATGGTTCCGTCTGTATAAATTTCCATAATTAATTTATCCAGATCAATTTTCCTACCGACACGGGTAATTTTTACTTGATAATTAACCCTGATAACCGGGGAAAATGAAGCGTCTAAAATCATTTGACCAAGTTTATCGGTCTGACGATTTTTAGCCGGTAAATAGCCATGGCCGGCTTCAATTAAAAGTTTGGCGTTTAGTTTTGAGTTTTTATCTGAAAGGTTGGCTAAGACAAAATTTTTATTGGCAATTTTAACATTAGCCGGAGTTTTAATGTCCCCAGCCTTAACTTCTCCGGGCCCAACAGCATTTAAGCTTAATTCTATTGGTTTTTCGCCTTTATAACTTAATCTAACTTGTTTTAGATTTAAAAGTAGCTCAACAATGTCTTCTTTAACTCCCGATAAAGTAGTAAATTGATGATTAACTCCCTCGATTGAAACTTTGGTAATGGCGGCCCCAGATAGACTGGTTAGTAAAACTCGGCGTAAAGCATTACCAATGGTTTGACCATAACCTTTTTCTAACGGAGTTAATTCAAATTTACCAAAATCGTCAGTTTCGGCAATGGCAGTGGTTTTAAAGTTTGGTTTGATCATAAACCTCCTATATTTATCTTGAGTAAAACTCAACAATTAATTGTTCTTGAATATTAATATCGATCTCATCACGTTCAGGCAACCTCTCAAGCTTAGCGGCGATAGCTTTTCTGGTTAACCATTTTGGAATAATTAAATCTTTTTTGGCTTTGGCAAGAAGGATGGCTACATCCGGAATTTTTTGGCCTTTTTTATTTAAACTAATAACCTGGCCGGGTTTAACCAAATATGAAGGAATGCTAGCTTTTTTACCATCAATTTGAATGTGACCATGAGAAACAAGTTGCCGAGCAGCCGGTCTAGTAGAAGCAAAACTGGCTCTATAAACCAAATTATCCAACCGTGATTCTAAAATCTGTAATAGTTTTTCTCCAGTGGCGGCTTGAGTTTTTCTGGCCATTTGAAAATATTTTCTAAATTGTCTTTCTAAAACACCATAGGTGATTTTTAATTTTTGTTTTTCTTTTAACTGAGTGCCATAATCTGAAAGTCTTCTTCTTTTTCTTCTTCTTGGTTTTTTACCGCGAGAGCCCGACGGATGGGTTTTTTTGGCAAGAAGTTTATCAAATTTTGGATTATTAAATATATTTTCCTCAAATTTTCTAACTAACTTACCTCTTTTGGTTGATATTTTTGCCATATTATTTAACCTCTACGTCTTTTTTTAGGACGGCAACCATTGTGTGGAATGGGAGTGATGTCCGATATTTGGGTAACTTTTAATCTACTTGATCTAATAACCCCGAGAACAGCATCACGGCCAGAACCCGGTCCTTTAATAAAAACCTGAACCGTGGATAGTCCATAATCTTTAGCTTTATTGATAGCTGCTTCAATAGCGGTAGTAGCGGCAAACGGAGTTGACTTTCTTGAACCTTTAAAACCCGAAGCTCCGGTTGAACTCCAACAAATAACATTACCTTTTAAATCTGTAATTGAAATTAAAGTGTTATTAAAAGTAGCGGTAATGAAAATTTTACCTGAAGTAATTTTGGTAGTTGAAGTAATAGGTTTAGTTTTTTTCATATGGAACTTTATGATTTATTTTTAGAGTCTTTATTTAATTTAGCGGCGTCATCTTTTTTCAAAGCTCCGACCGTCATTCTTCTACCGCGTCTGGTTCTGGCATTATGTCTGGTTCTTTGACCTCGAGCGGGTAATTTAGCGGTATGACGCAAACCCCTATAAGTGCCAATTTGTTTTAATCTTTTAATATTTTCGGTGATGATTTTTCTAAGAGAACCTTCCGTGGGGACAATTTCTAAAGATTTTTGGATTCTAACCACTTCATCTGAAGTTAAATCTTTGGCTCTTTTATCAGGATCAACGTTAGCTAGTTTTAAAATACCTTTTATGTTATTTCTGCCAACACCATAGATATAAGTCAGAGCTATCCCTGTTTTTTTATTTTGAGGTAAATCAATACCGGAAATTCTTGGCATATTTATCCTTGACGCTGTTTATGGCGAGGGTTTTTACATATAACATAGACCGTTCCTTTACGACGGACTATTTTGCAATTAATGCATCTTTTTTTAACTGAAGATTGTACTTTCATAAAAAAATCTCAAAACCAAGTAGTTTTAGCAGGTTTTGAGGTTGTTAATTATTATTTTAATCTGTAAACGATTCGACCTTTGTCTTGATCGTAAGGAGATTGTTCGACTTTGACTTTATCTCCCGGAAGAACGCGAATTCTATACATTCGCATTTTACCGCCCAAGTGACAAAAAATTGTTTTGTCTGAGTTGTTAATTTTTACTTTAAAAGTAGCGTTGGGAAGATTCTCAAGGACTACACCCTCTACTTCTATAATGTCTTTCTGGCTCATTATTGTTTTTATTATATCAGATAATTAATAATTTTTCTAACCCTCATGTCAATATGACAGGGTCAGACCCTGTCACTGCAATGGTGTGTTCAAACATGCCGGCCATTTGACCGTCTTTAGTAACTATAGTCCAATTATCTTTTGGGTCGGTTTTGGTGTCGCTTGAACCTTTCATGTAGATAACCTCAATGGCAATAGTCAGGCCCTTTTTTATAATAGGGGTGTTTTCGATTTTTCCCTCAAGAAAACAGGGAATCATGGGTGGTTCGTGAAGAGTCTTTCCAATACCGTGGCCGGTTAAATTTCTGGATACATTGTAGCCGTTAGATTCAATAGTGCCTTGAATCGCTTTTGAAATATGTCCAATATGATTATTTACTTTGGCTTGTTTAATAGCCAAATCCAGGGTTTTTTGGCCGATTTCCAGAAATTTTAATTTTTGAGGATAATCAGTCGGATTACCAACAATAAAACTAATACATGAATCTGTATTAAAACCCTTGTAAAGCATACCAATATCAATAGAAACAATATCGCCCAGTTTTAATTTTTTATCATCGGGAATACCGTGAACCAAGCCTTCATTTAAATTAATACAGGTGGCCCAAGAATAGCCGGGTACCATGGCGAAATTAGGTTTACCACCGGCTTTTTTAATTAAAGTTTGAGCCTTAGCTTCAATTTGACTTAATTTAATTCCGGGTTTGGATATTTTTTTTAAGTCTTGTTTTATTTGGTGTAATTTAGCACCACCTTCGGCCATTAAATTGATTTTATTCATTGTGTTTGTTTTTTGATAAGATTGAGGGTGTGGTTAAGTTTTTTAAATAGTTTTTTGGTTTGTTTGTTATTTTTAATTAAAAAGTCAGCCATGGCAATTGGTCCGCCTTTGTGAAGGTTAACTAGTTCGGCGGTGTCACGTTGACTAGCTTGGGTTTTATTTAAAGAACGAACTGATCTTTTGGCTAAGCGCTGATAACGAATTGATGGACGAGCATAAATACAAATAAGAGATAAGTGGTTAAATTTGCTTTTTAAATAAGTGTATTCTTCCCAAGAGTAAAGACCGTCTAAAAAAACTATATTTGATTTTTTTAAAACTTTATCAATGCGAGGCTTAATTTTTATAGCCATGGCGGCCATACCAAGTTTTTTTCGAATATCTTCCCGATATTTTTTTTCATTAATTTCAGTTAAGGGAAGTCCCAGTTCTTTTAGGCCAATATCTGTTTGGTCGCCAAAACGTAAAACCGGATAGCCTTGTTTTTTAAAATGATCACAACTGGTAGATTTACCGCTACCAGCCATGCCGACTATGGCAATGATAGTTTTTTTATCAGTCATGATTAACTGTTTTTAATACATCTTGGTGAATGGCAGGTATAGATTGTTCACCGTTGATGGTTTTTAATAAATTGTTCTCTTTATAAAATTTTAGAACGTCAGCTTCTTGCTCGTGATAGATTTTTAAGCGAGAGGTAATTTTTTCTTTTGAGTCATGAAGAGAGCCATCCGGACTTTTTCGACCTCTTTTAAGTAAGCGTTTAATTGATTCCTCTTGTGAAATATCAAGATAAAAAACAAAATTTACGGTTTTATTATATTTATTTAGTTTGTCAGCTAAAAATAAAGCTTGGGTGTGGTTTCTGGGAAAACCATCAATAATAAAACCAGACTGAACATCCGGTTGTTTAAGTCTATGTTTCCATAAAACAAATATTTCCGAATCGGCCAAATAGTGGCCTGTTTTAAAAACTTCTCGACAAGAGTCACCCATTATGCCTTGATCTTCGGCGGCATATTTTCTGACCAGGTCGCCTGAGCCCAAATAAGGAATATTAAGTTTTTTAGACAACATTTTGGCTTGAGTTGATTTGCCCGAGCCTTCCGGGCCGTAAAATATTATAAACATAGATAATTAAGGTTCGGAATAAAAGGTTACGAACTCGAACTTTTTAAAGTTCGTAACCCTACAGAACCTTTATTTAGAGGAAACTGTCATAGTTTCGCATAATTAATTGAGATTCAAAGTTTTTACTAGTTTCAAGAATAACAGAAACAACGATTAAAATACCAGTACCGCCAATAGTCATGGTGGTAATATTGGTTATATATCTGGCAATAGAAGGCAAAATAGCTATAAATCCTAAAAATAAAGCCCCGGCTAAAGTAATTCTGCTTAAAACATAAGAGAGATAGTCGGCAGTAGACTTGCCCGGTCTGATCCCGGGAATAAAGCCACCGTTTTTTTTGATGTCTTCGGAAATTTTATCCGGATTAAAAGTAACAGCAGTATAAAAATAAGTAAAAGCAATTACCAAGGTTAAATAAATAAGGTGGTAAGGAACTTTATTCGGATCAAAAAGGTTAACCAAACCAGTGGCAAAAGCAACTATTTTAGGGTTATTAACTTCGGTTAAAAATCTACCTAAAACAGATGGCATTAAAACCAAAGAAACGGCAAAAATAATCGGAATAACTCCGGCTTGATTAACTCTTAAAGGTAGATGAGTTGATTGACCCGGTTGAGTACGACCACTAACTCTTCTGGCATAACGAACTTTAATTTGACGAGTAGCTTCATTAACATAAATAACTCCAGAGATAACCGCTAAGCTTAAAACAGTAAAAGTAATAATACTGGTAAAATTTAAGGTTTGACTAATTGAAGAGGTTTGAAGTAAAGAAACTGGAAGACGACCAACAATACCGGCAAAAATCAATAAGGAAATTCCATTACCAATGCCATATTCTGTAAGGAGTTCACCCAGCCACATTAATAAAACCGTACCGGCCACCATAGTAATAACCGTACTAATGGCAAATATGGGGCTTGATAAAGATATTATTTGTTGGTTTTTTAGTAAGGCAACCATACCAATACTTTGAATAGCGGCTAAAGGAATAGATAATATTCTAGTCCATTGATTAATTTTTTCTCGACCATACTCACCTTCTTTGCTGATTTCTTCAAGCTTGGGAAAGATCATGGTAAGAAGGTTAAAAACAATTGAGGCATTAATGTAAGGGCCTAATCCCAAAGCCATAACTGAAAAATTAGCTAAGGTGCCACCGGAAAAAATATCTAAAAGACCTAAAAGTTCACTGGAGCCAAAAAGTTGTTTTAAAGCGCTAAGATTAACACCGGGAACCGGAATGTGGGCAATAAAACGAAAAATAATAAAAATAAAAAGAGTGATTAATATTTTTTTTCTTAAATCTTTAATTTTAAATATATTTAAAATCGGTTGAATATTCATTTAGATAATGAACCTTAGGTTATTTTTTGTGATGATTTTTTCTTTTTCTTTGATGCTCCCGAAGTGCCTTTTAAGGTGACACCTTCCGGCTTCGCCGTCCCGACTCGAGATTCTCTCGTGTCTCCTGTTAAGGTCTCACCTTTTCTTCGAGGGTGAACTTTTTTCTTTTTCTTTTTGGGAGCATGTTTTTCTTTTAAGGTCTCACCTTTTCTTCGAGGGTGAACTTTTTTCTTTTTGGGAGTGATAGATGTTATTTTGCCACCAGCTTTTTTAATTTTTTTAGCGGCTGATTTTGAAACAGGCAGAGCAACATTTAAAGCAACTTTAAGATCACCATCTCCCAAGATTTTTACTGGCAAACCTTTAACTTTGACCGGTAAAATTTTGTTTTTGATTAAAGTTTTAACAGAAACAGTTTGGTTTTTCTTAAAACCGGCTAAGTGTTTTAGGTTTATAATGATTGGCTTTACCTTAACCGATTTATTTTTAAGCTTTCCGCGTAACATGGGAATTCTTCTGATTAAGCTTTTTCTCATTGGTGTGCCTTCAAAGTAAAGAGGGACTTTACCTCTGGCTTTTTGACCTTTGGCTCCACGACCGGAAGTATGACCACCTTTACCAGAACCATAACCACGACCGACTCTTTTTTTAGATTTGGTTTTTGTTTTTGTGAGGGTGTTTAATGACATATTGTCTCCTTAATTATCAGTTTTTTCTTGGCTGAAGTTGTTTTAATGCTTTAATGGTGCAGTAAACGTTTGAGGCTTTGTTTCTGGTTCCAAGGACTTTACTGGAAATATTTTTGACTCCGGCGGCTTCCATAACCGATCGAACAGCTCCACCCGCAATAAGACCACTACCTTTTGGAGCCGGTTTGAGCATGACTTTAGCGGCACCAAATTTAACTAAAATATCGTGAGGAATGGTACCTTTTCTTATGGGTACTTTAATAAGATTTTTTTTAGCTCTTCTAATGCCTTTTTTGATTGAGGAGAGAACATCCGGAGCTTTACCCAAACCAACTCCAACTCTACCTTTTTTATCTCCAACAACCATTAGAACGGAAAAACCGATTTGATTACCACCTTTGGTTTTTTTGGAAACACGATTAACTTGAATAACTTTTTCATCAAATTCTTTGTCTTTTCGATATCTGTTTTGATTTCTGGTATTTCTTGGCATTGGTTTGTTCATATTAAAATTTTAAACCGGCTTTTCTGGCGGCCTCCGCTAAAGCTTTAACACGACCATGATATTTATATGAGCCACGATCAAAAGCTACTTTATTAATTTTTTTGAGTTTGGCTTTTTTAGCAATAGTTTCACCAATATTTTTAGCTAACTCTACTTTAGTTTTTTTCTTTGGATCAAGATTTTTACTATTAGCATTAACTAAAGTTACTCCTTTGATATCGTCGATAATTTGAGCAGAGGTGTATTTATTGGATCTAAAAACAGTTAACCTCGGTCTTTTTTGATTGGTAGTTAAACTAGCTCTGGTTCTGATTTTTCTTTTGGTTTTTAAATTTTTGTATCTATTAATCATATTTAAACTTCAGCGGCCTTAGCGGCTTTACCTGGTTTTAATTTAACAACCTCGTCTTGATATCTGATACCTTTGCCTTTATAGGGATCGGGTTTTTTAAATTCTCTGATTTTGGCTGCAACTTGACCAACCAACTGCTTATCCGGACCCGAAATTATAATGGTTTTATTGTCTTTAAGTTCTACTTTAATCGAATCCGGAGCTTGGTAAATAATCGGATGAGAAAAACCAAGGGATAATTTGATAGCCTGGTCTTTGGTTTCAACTCTAAAACCAGTACCTTCGAGTTTAAGAGTTTTAGAATAACCTTTAATAACTCCTTCAACCATATTAAAAAGCAGGCTTCTGACTAAACCATGAAAGGCCTTAGTTTGATTTGTTGGTTTTTTTACGGAAACTGAGGCAATATTGTCTTTAAGAGTTACTTTGATTCCCGTCGGAATATTTTGAGTTAAAGTAACACCTTTTGAAGAAACCGTCAAAAGCTTGTCTTTAATATCTAAAGTAACTTCTTTTGGGATAATAACTGGTTGATTGCCGATTCTAGACATATTAATTTACTTTTAAAAGAACCTCTCCTCCCAGATTATTTTTTATGGCTTGTTTAGCTTCCATAACACCCTTTGAAGTTGATAATATAACCATACCCCTACCTCTTATATAAACCGGAAGTTCTTTGATGTTAGCATAAATTCTGACTCCAGGTTTGGAAATTCTTTTTATTTGATTAATGGCTGATTTTTTGTGAATGTATTTTAGAGTAACTTTTAAGGTTTTTTGAGGAGCTTTATTTTCCAGTTTATAGTCTTTAATGTAACCTTTGTTTTTTAAAATTTTAAGAATACTTTCTTTTAGAATTGAATTGGGAATAGAAACAGTTTTATGTTTAACTAATTTGGCATTTCTAATTCTGGTTAATAAGTCTGCAATTGGATCTGATAACATAATTTTTACCAACTGGCTTTGGTAACTCCTGGTAATTCGCCTTTTTGGGCTAATTTTCTAAAACATAATCTACAAAGTCCAAAGTGTCTGATATAAGCTCTTGGTCGACCACAGAGCTGACAACGATTTTTTTTCCTTGAAGAAAACTTGGGTTTTCTTTTTTGTTTAGCAAAGTATTTAACTTTTGACATATGGTTGTTTTATATTATTTTATTTTTTGAAAAGGCATACCGAAAAGCTCCAGTAGCCTTAAGGCAATCTTGTTATTATCGGTATTAGTAACAAAATTTATTTGCAGGCCTCGAATAGTGTCGATTGTATCATAATCGACCTCTTGAAAGACAGTTTGATCATTTAATCCTATCGAATAGTTGCCTCGACCATCAAAAGAACTTTTGGAAACACCTTGAAAGTCTCTAACCCTTGGAAGAACAATTGATACAAATTTGTCAAAAAATTCATACATTTTTTTTCTTCTTAAAGTAACCTTAACTCCAATTGGGTCGTTTTTTCTAATTTTAAAGGCGGCTTCAGCCATTCTAGCTCTGGTAATGATGGCTTTTTGACCAGCGATAAGGCTAATATAGTCAGAGACTTTTTTGACTATACCTTTATCTCCGGCTCCTTCCTTTAAGCCAACATTAATAATAATTTTGGTAAGCCTTGGAACAGCCAAATCATTAGTTAAATTAAATTCTTTTTTTATGGTTTTGACTATTTGTTTTTGGTATTTTTCTTTTAATCTATTCATAATATTGTTAAGGTTCGGAACTAGAACTTCGGAAAGTTCACGAACCTTAGGTTATATTTTTTATGATATATTTTGATGGCATTTTTTACAAATTCTAATTTTCTTTTTACCTTGGCCTTGATAACCCACTCTGGTAATTTTCTTACACTTTGGACAAATTAAAGCAACTTTTGAAACATAAATCGGTTTAACCAGATCAATAATGCCACCTGGTTTTGATTCGCCTTGTGCCTTAAGGTGTTTTTTGTAGACATTGATCCCTGGAACTAAAACCATGTTTTTTTTGGGAAAGATTTTTTCAATTTTACCGGTTTTACCTTTATCTTTACCAAGAGTAACTTTGATGGTGTCGTTTACTTTTAATTTCATAATACCTCCGGTGCCTGAGAAGCAATTTTATTATAGCCAAGTTCTTTAATTTCTCTGGCTATCGGTCCAAAAATTCTAGTACCTTTTGGTTTTTTGTTTTCAATGTTTTCTAAAATAATAGCGGCATTATCGTCAAAACGAATATAGGAACCATCTTTTCTCGCAGTTTCTTTTTTAGTTCTAACAATGACTGCTTTAACTACTTCTCCGGACTTTATTTGAGCATGGGGTTGGGATTGAATAACAGAAGCAGTAACAATATCTCCCAAATGACCAAAACGTTTTTTTGAACCACCATGGACTAAGATAACCCGTAGTTTTTTACCTCCGGAATTATCAGCAACTTTTAAGGTTGATCTTAATTGAATCATATAATTTCCCAACGTTTTTTCTTACTAATCGGCTTGGATTCTTGAATAATAACTTTATCTCCCGGTTTTAGATTAGATTTTTGATTGTGAACCAAGTAGTTTTTTCTCTTGGTGATGATTTTTTTGTAAACGGGATGAGCCCATCTTCGGATAACTTGAACTTTAGCTGTTTTTTGCATTTTGACACTGATAACAGTGGCGGTTAGTTTTTTTTTCATAAAATAATGTGAAGGTTACGAACTCGAACTTCTCAAAGTTCGTAACCTTGATTTCTCACCCATCAAAGTTTTGATGAGAGCAATTTGATAACGGGTTTTTTTAAGAATTGAGGTGTTTTTTAAAGTATTGGTTTTTATTTTTAGTTTTTGGTCGATTAAATCTTTTTTAAACTTAAGAAGATCGGTAGTTAATTCTTTGGTAGTTTTAGCTTGAAAAGCTTTTTTATCTTTTAAATTCATCTTATGATTTTTTTTATAAATTTGGTTTTCATGGGTAATTTTTGAGTAGCAAGTCTAAATGATTCGCGGGCAATACTTTCCTCTACTCCGGCCAGTTCAAAAATAACCCGACCCGGTTTGATAACACAAACATAGCCTTCAATTTCTCCTTTACCTCCACCCATACGGACACCTGCGCCTTTTTTAGTATAGGTTTTATCGGGGAAAACCCTAATCCAAAGTTTTCCAGTTCTTTTAGTATAATGGGTGATGGCTTTTCTGGCGGCTTCAATTTGTCTATTAGTCATCCAACCCCTACCTATAGCCTTTAAGCCATACTCTCCAAAAGAGATTTTTGAACCAAGACTGGCATTGCCCTTCATAGAGCCTCTAAAATGCTTGCGGTATTTCATTCTTTTTGGTTGTAACATAGTATAATGTTAAGGTTCGGAACTAGAACTTCGGAAAGTTCACGAACCTTAGGTTATTTCAAGTTCTCCTTTATAAACCCATACTTTGATGCCAACATAACCAAATTTGGTAAAAGCCGGTTTTTCAAAATAATCGATGTCTGCTCTGATAGTACTAAGAGGAACACTACCTTTTGAGTATTTTTCGGTTCGACTGATTTCAGCTCCATTAATACGACCGGCCAAAGCAATTTTTATACCCTTGGCTCCACCAGTCATAGCTCTTTCCAAAGCTTGAGATACAGCTCTTCTGTGAGGATAACGTTTAGACATTTGATCGGCAATTCTCAAAGCAATTAACCTGGATGACAAATCCGGTTTCTTAACTTCAACCACTTCCAGTTCAAATTTAGGAGCTTTTCCTTTCTTTTTATTTAATTCCAGTTTCTTAAGTAAAATCTTCTTTAACTCTTCGATTCCCGAACCGCCACGGCCGATGACTACACCTGGTCTTGAAACATGAAGAGTAAATTTAATAGTGTTAATGGAGCGTTCGATTTTTACTTCGGTAATACCGGCAAGTTCAAGTTTTTTAAATAAAAATTTTCTTAATTGAATGTCTTCCAGTAAGAATTTTTTGTAATCTTCTTTAGTGGCAAACCAGTTACTTGACCAAGTATAAAGAGGTCCTATTCTAAATGATTTTGGATGTACTTTTTGTCCCATATTATTTTTTCTCTTTAGGCTTGATAGTTTTTTTTGGTTTATTTGACTTTAAAATTACTTTTATATGACTGGTTCTTTTAAAAATTGAGTGAGCTCGACCGCGAGAAACCGGATTCCAGCGTTTGTAAGTAGCTCCTTCGTTTACTTCAATTGATTGAATTTCAAGAGAATCTTTGTTTAAATTTAAATTATTAACAGCATTGGCAATAGCCTGTTTGATGGTTTTCAAAAGTGGCTTGGCCGCTCTTTTTCTTAAGTAAGTTAAAGTATTAACGGCTTCGGTCAGACTCATGTTTCTGACTAAATCAGCCACTAGTCTAATTTTTCTTGGGCTGGTTCTGATAAATTTTGATTCTGCTTTGATCATAAAGTTAAGGTTCGGAACTAGAACTTCGGAAAGTTCACGAACCTTATGTTGTTTTTAAGTTTTAGTAATAGTTCTTTTAACCATTTTTCCGTGACCCCTAAAGGTACGGGTTGGAGCAAATTCTCCTAAACGATGACCAACCATGGCTTCATTAATAAAAACTTCTAAAAATTTATTGCCATTGTGAACCAGAAAAGTTTGACCGACAAAGTCTGGAGAGATTTGACTGGCTCTTGACCAGGTTTTAATAGGCTCTTTTTTGCCATCAGCTTTCATTTTAGCGATCTTTTTTAATAATCGTTGATCTACGTATGGGCCTTTTTTATTTGATCTTGACATATATTTTGTTAATCACTCCGGAGTGATTAAAGTTTTTATTTTTTATTTCGTTTTTTAATAATAAATTTATTTGAATATTTTTTCGGTTTTCTAGTTTTTTTACCAAGGGTCTTTTTACCCCAAGGGCTTAATGGTGATGGCATACCAATACCACTTCGACCCTCTCCTCCTCCGTGGGGGTGAGAACCGGGATGTTGAGCCGTACCCCGAACAGCAGGTCTAAATCCTAAGTGGCGCTTTCTTCCAGCTTTGCCTAGTTTTATATTTTTAACATCTTGATTGCCAACCTCGCCGATTGTAGCATAACATTCCAAGGAAATTAAACGGACTTCTCCGGAAGGAAGTTTGACTATGGCTTTTTTATCTTTACCCTGAAGAATGGCGGCAGTTCCGGCCGATCTAACCATTTGACCTCCCTTACCTGGGGTAATTTCTAAATTGTGAATTAAACTTCCAACTGGAATTTTACTTAAAGGACAAGCATTTCCGGGCTTGATCGGAGCTTTTTCTCCAGAAATGATAGGTTGATTAATTTTTAGACCTTTTGGAGCCAGAATATATCTTTTTGCTCCGTCAATATAATGGAGTAAAGCAATGTTGGCACTTCTATTTGGATCGTATTCTATGGTAGCCACCTTAGCTTGGATATCTCTTTTATCTCTCTTAAAATCAATGACACGATATAGTCTTTTATGGCGACCACCTCGATGACGAACAGAAATTTTACCACTACTGTTTCTGCCAGCCTTGTAGTTAATTATTTTGGTGAGGCTTTTTTGTGGTTTAGTGGTGGTGATTTCACTGCGAATAATATCTCGTCGATGACGTCTGCCCGGAGTAGTTGCTTTATAGGTTTTTATTGCCATATTTATTTACCTTGAGTCCTTTGTTCTTTTCTTTTACCCAAACCCAATGACTTTTTTTTCTTGGATTTAGATTTTGGGGTTAATTTTACAGTAGGTTTTTTAATAGTGGTTTTTTCTTCCGGCAATTTAAAATACTCAATTACTTGGCCTGGTTTTAAAGTAATAATGGCTTTTTTCTGATCTGAAGTTTTTTTAGCAATTTTACTTTTACCCGATCTTTTAACTTTACCTGCCTTTTTTACAGTCCTAACTTTGATAACATTGACCTTGAAAAGTTCTTCGACAGCATGAGCAATGGCATTTTTACCGGCTGATTTTTTAACAAAAAAAGTAAATTGGCTTTTTTTGGCAAGTTTAAAAGATTTTTCAGTGATGGATGGTTTTAAAATAATATCAAGAGACATGGTGTTCCTCAAAAGTTTTAAGTGATTTTTTGGTAAAGATAATTTGATTGGCATTTAAAAGATGATAGGTGTTTAGATTTTTGGCGGCGGTTAAACTAATATAAGTTAAGTTGTTAGTGGCTCTTTTTATAGATGTAAGGTTGGTAACAAGAATAATTTTTTGGGGAGATTTAAAAAGTTTGGTAAAAATTTTATGGAATTTTTTAGTTTTGGGTTTTAGTTTTTCTAAACCGGTTATAGCCATAATTTTTTTGTCTTTTAATTGCTTAGTTAGGGCACTAAATAAGCTGGCACGTTTCATTTTCTTTGACAAAGTCAGTTTGTAATTTTGTTCACCGGTTGGCCCATGAGCTTTAGCTCCACCAACAAAAATGGGGGCATTTTTACTACCGTGACGAGCTCGACCAGTGCCTTTTTGACGCCAAACTTTCTTTTTGGTAACTTTAATTTCTCCTCTCGACTTAGTTTTGGCAGAAGCCTGACGTTGATTGGATAGATAAACCTTAATAGCTTGAGCCATTAAAGGTTGATTAATTTTAGCCCCAAAAATTTCTTTTTTAAGAGTAGTTTTTGTGGTTTTTTTGGTAGTGATGTTGTAGGTATTTATTGATGGCATAGATTACTGGGTATTTTTCTTTGGTTTAGGTTTATCATTTTTGGTTTTAGCCTTAGGTTTTTGATAAAGCTTGATAGGGTTTTTTGAGTTTCCATATTTAGTGATTTTAAGTAAGGATTTAGTGTGGCCCGGAACCGTACCTTTGATGGTAAGAATATTAGTTTGATGATTAACTTCTAAAACTTGAAGATTTTTAACTGTAACCGTATCTGTGCCAAATCTACCCGGCATTTTTTTACCCTTCCAAACACGACCCGGATCTGTTCCTGGACCAATAGAACCAATAGACCTTGGTCTGTCTGATTGTCCATGGGTTCTTGGTCCACCGGCAAAACCCCAACGCTTCATAACTCCGGCAAAACCTCTGCCTTTTGAGGTTCCGGAAATTTTGACTTTATCGTCCGGTTTTAAAGTATCCGAAACTTTAATTTGATCACCTACTTTTAAAGTTGGTTTTTCCAATACTTTAATTTCTCTGATAAATTTTGGAGGAGTTTTTAATTTAGCTTTTTTTAAGTGTTTTAAAAGCGCTTTTGATAAAGATTTTTTTGATTTTTTACCAAAAGCACATTGAACTGACCAATAACCGTCTTTTTTAAAAGATTTTATTTGAGTGACAGTTAGGGGGTTGGCCATGATTTTAGTTATTACCAAACGATTACCTTTATCATCAAAGGTTTGGGCAGTCTTTAATTTAGTGGCAAAAAATGTGTTAATCATGGGGTTTTACATTCTAATTTCAATACCAACTCCGGCGGGCAGTTCCAGGTGCATTAAACTATCTATAGTTTTGTCTGTAGAATCGATTATATCTACCAATCTTTTATGGGTAAGTAGTTGAAAGTGTTCTCTAGCATCTTTGTCCGCATGTGGGCTAGTGGTAACACAAACCAGTTTTCTTTTGGTTGGCAGAGGAATGGGTCCAATAACTTTAGCTCCGGTCGAAAGAGCGGTATCAAGTATTTTTTGGCAACACTCATCTATGATCCTATGATCATAAGATTTTAATCTGATTCTGATTCTACCTTTTGGCATAATATAATAGTGACACGGTGACACATAGTGACACGGTTTTATCAAGATAAGAAGAGCCCGAAGGCTCGTCTTATTCAAATTTTTAATTATGTTAAGGTTCGGAACTTTTGAACACCTAAGAGTTCACGAACCTTGGTTTATATTTATTTTAAGATCTTGGTAATAACACCGGCTCCGACAGTAAGTCCACCTTCACGAATAGCAAAGCGAAGACCTTCTTCTAAAGCAACTGGTTGAATGAGTTTAGCGGTCATTTTAGCGCTGTCACCAGGCATAACCATTTCAACTCCCTTTGGTAAAATAACATCTCCGGTTACATCAGTAGTTCTGATATAAAACTGAGGTTTGTATCCAGTAAAAAACGGAGTGTGGCGCCCACCTTCTTCTTTTGAAAGAATATAAATTTCCGCTTCAAACTCAGTAAAGGCTTTAACTGAACCCGGTTTAGACAAAACCTGGCCCCTTTCAACGTCATCTTTTTCGACTCCGCGAAGAAGAATACCAACATTGTCACCAGCTTGACCATCTTCGAGTTGTTTTCTAAACATCTCGACTCCAGTAACAGTGGTTTTTTTAACCTTTTTTAAACCAATAATTTCGATTTCTTCACCGACTTTAATTTTACCCCTATCGATTCTACCGGTAACGACTGTGCCTCTGCCTTTAATAGAAAAGACATCTTCAATCGCCATTAAAAAGGGTTTATCCAAATCTCTTTTTGGATCAGGAATATATTCATCTAAAGCTTTCATGAGCTCTTCAATGGGTTTCTCAGCCTCGGCATCACCTTTCAAGGCTTTTAAGGCGCTACCTTTGATTATAGGAACATCTTTGCCTGGAAATTCGTATTTGGTTAAAAGTTCTCTGATTTCTTCTTCAACCAAATCAATCATTTCTTTGTCGTCTACCATGTCAACTTTGTTAAGGAAAACTACTAAAGCTGGAACATTAACTTGTTTGGCTAAAAGTAAATGTTCTCTGGTTTGAGGCATGGGGCCATCAGTAGCAGCGACGACTAAAATAGCACCGTCCATTTGAGCGGCACCGGTAATCATATTTTTAATGTAGTCTTTATGTCCCGGGCAATCGATATGAGCATAATGACGCTTATCTGTTTCATACTCTAAGTGAGAAATAGAAATGGTAATACCACGCTCTTTTTCTTCCGGAGAGTTATCAATCTCGTCAAATTTCATAGCATCTGCCATGTTCTTCTTTGCCAAATATTGAGTAATTGCGGCAGACAAAGTTGTCTTACCGTGATCGACATGACCAATGGTCCCGACGTTAAGATGGGGTTTGGTCCTTTTAAATGTTGCCATACGGCCTCCTTTTTGTTTAATAGCTAGTTATTTATTCCTAGCAGTTTATATTTTAGCATAAAGTTAAGATTCCGAACACTGTTAGGTTGCGGAACCTTATGTTATTTTTATGCCTCTTTTTCAGATGTTAATGGATTTTGCTTTTTTATAATAGCTTGAGTAATATTTGCTGGAACTTCTTCATAATGAGATGGTTCCATGTAAAAACTGGCTCTACCTTGAGTCATTGACCTTAAAATAGTGACATATTGAGTTAGTTCGGCCAAAGGAACAAGGGCGGTAATAATAGTGATTTTGCCTCTGACAGCCGTACCTTGAACTTGAGCTCTTTTAGCAGATAAATCCCCAATAATCTCTCCCATAAATTCTTCCGGTGTAGAAACCTCGACTTTCATGACCGGCTCTAACAAGATTGGGTCTGCTAATTTAACAGCTGCTTGAACCGCCATTGAACCGGCGATTTTAAAAGCAATTTCAGAGGAGTCGACATCGTGATAAGAACCGTCATAAACAATAACTTTAACATCAACTAAAGGATAATTGGCTATGCAGCCGTTTTCTAAAGCTTCTTTGACGCCTTTGCCAACGGCTGGAATAAATTCTTTAGGAATACGACCACCAACTACTTCTGAAACAAATTCAAAACCTTCACCGGGTTTTTTGGGTTCTATTTTCAATAGACAATGTCCATATTGACCACGACCGCCAGATTGCTTGATATATTTACCTTCGGCTTGGGCTTGCTTTTTGATAGTTTCTTTATAGGCAACTTGAGGTTGACCGGTATTGGCTTCGACACTAAACTCTCTTTTCATACGATCGACTAGAATTTCCAAATGAAGTTCACCCATGCCGGAAATAATAGTTTGACCGGTTTCCGAATTACTTTTGATAGTAAAGGTTGGATCTTCTTCTGAAAGCCTTTTTAAGGCATAACCCATTTTTTCCTGATCGGCTTTGGTTTTTGGTTCAATAGATAGTGAAATGACGGGATCGGTAAAAGTAATTCCTTCAAGAATAATCGGATTATCAGCATCACAAAGAGTATCTCCGGTAGTGGTTTTTTTAAGCCCAACTACAGCAACGATTTCACCGGCAGAAGCTTGATCTATTTCTTCTCTGGTATTGGCGTGCATTAAAAGAAGTCGACCAACACGTTCTTTTTCTTGTTTAGTAGAGTTGGTAACATAACTACCTGACTTGAGAATTCCCGAATAAACACGAATATAGGTAAGGCGGCCAACGTGAGGATCGGTTTGAACTTTGAAAGCTAAGGCGGAAAATGGAGCATCTTTTGTGTTAGACCTAATTTCTTCTTTATCTGTTTTTGGATTAGTACCCTTAATATCTTTAACATCAACTGGGCTTGGAAGGTAATTAACAACAGCATCTAGTAAAGGTTGAACTCCTTTATTTCTTAGTGAAGAACCGGCAAAAACCGGAACCACTTTATAGGCTAAAGTGGCTTTTCTTAAGACTTTTTTAAGTTCATTTACGGTTGGTTCTTTTCCTTCAAGAAATTTTTCCAATAGTTTATCATCGTGTTCACTAATTTGTTCGATAAGAAGGTTTCGATACTTTTTTACTTCATCTTTCATATCTTCCGGAATATTAGTTTCTTGATATTTAGCGCCGGTTTCGTCAGATTTCCAAATTAAAGTTTTTTGGTCAAGAAGAAGAACAACTCCTTTAAAAGAAGATTCAGCACCAATTGGGAGAGTCATAATAAGGGGATTAGCCCCAAGCCGTTCTTTAATGTCATTAACTGTGGCTAAAAAATTGGCTCCCAGTTTGTCCATTTTATTGACAAAACAAAGTCTGGGAACATTATATTTATTGGCTTGATGCCAAACAGTTTCAGATTGAGATTGAACTCCTTCTTCAGCATCTAAAACAGTAATTCCTCCATCTAAAACTCGGAGGGATCTTTCGACTTCAGCGGTAAAATCAACGTGTCCGGGGGTATCAATGATATTAATTCTGTGCTCAACTTGATCAACGGCACCTTTTCTGGTTGGGGTCCAAAAAGTGGTGGTGGCGGCTGACATGATAGTGATACCTCTTTCTTTTTCCTGTTCCATCCAGTCCATTTGAGTGTCGCCATCATCAATATTCCCAATTTTATATGATTTACCGGTATAAAATAAAATACGTTCTGTGGTGGTGGTTTTTCCAGCATCAATATGGGCAATAATGCCAATATTCCTGATTTTATCAAGAGATATGTTTTTTTTATTGGTATTATTTGGTTGTTTATCTGCCATAGGGCAATAAAAAAATCGCTTCACAGAGAGCGATTGCTTCGTGAAAATACTTTAGTATAAATTAATAGAGGTATTATATGAAAAAAAAGATTATTTGTCTAGAGGAAACCTGTAAAATCCAGGTGGCCTACAAGGAGAGTCCTTGTAGGTTTTGTAGGTTTACCAGCGGAAGTGGGCAAAGGCTTTGTTGGATTCGGCAACTTTATGAGCTTGGGTTTTTCTGTCAACGGCACCACCTTGATTTTTTATGGCATCTGTTAGTTCGGCGGCTAGTTTTTGATAAAAGTGATGATGTTTTGAGTTTGGTCTTTTTCTGGCGGCATCGATAATCCAACGAATGGCTAGTGACTCTCTTCTGTTTCCCCTAACAGGCACAGGAACTTGATAGGCAGCTCCACCAACTCTTCTGGATCTAACTTCCATAGTTGGTTTAGCATTGTTAATAGCTTGACGTAAAGCAATAATTGGGTCTTCTTTTGTTTGTTTTTTGATAAGTTCCAAAGCTTGATAAACGTGTTTTTGAGCAATTGATTTTTTACCACTATACATAATTTTATTAATTATTTTAGCTACCAACTTATTATTATAAAGCGGGTCGGGTTTAGTGATACGTTTGTTTACTTTTCCTGTTCTTGGCATAATAATTATTCTGCTTTCTTACTATCTGTAGGTTTATCATCTGTAGGTTTGTCATCTGCGGGTTTATTCTTTGTTCCCGTAGCTGCTCCGGCAGAAGTAGTAGCACCACTGGCTTTAGTGCCGTATTTTGATCTTGAAGTTTTTCGGCCTTCGACTCCAGAAGAATCATATTTTCCTCTAATAATATGATATTTTACCCCAGGTAAATCTTTAACTCTCCCGCCTCTAATTAAAACAATAGAGTGTTCGGCTAAATCATGGCCTTCACCTGGAATATAAGCAGTAACTTCTTGCTTGTTACTTAACCTAACTCTGGCAACCTTACGAAGAGCAGAGTTTGGTTTTTTTGGAGTCATGGTTTTAACAACAGTGCAAACACCTCTTTTTTGAGGATTGGTGGTAGAAATTACCCTTCTGGTTATTAAATTTAAGGATTTTCTTAATGCGGTGGCTTTGATTCTTTTAGGTTTAGATCTTCTTTTTTTTCTGACAAGTTGATTAATAGTCGGCATATTATTTTTTGATGATAGCTCTTTTTTTACTGGTTGGTATTAAACGACCAATGATAACATTTTCTTTTAATCCCAGTAAGTGGTCTATTTTACCATGAGCAGCCGAACTGGTTAAAATACTTGAAGTGTGTTGAAAGGAGGCGGCAGATAACCAAGATTCTGTATGTAAAGATGACCTAGTAATTCCAAGGACTGTTTTTACAGCGGTGGCTTTTTTACCTTTGTTTTTGGTAGCTAATTTATTGGCAGATTCAAAAATATTTTTTTCAACAAGTTCACCAGAAAGCAAATCCGTATCTCCAACTGTTTCTACTTGATATTTGTCACACATTTTTCTGACAATAATTTCCAAGTGTTTATCGTGAATTGGAATTCCTTGTGATTCATAAACAGCTTGAACTTCTTCAATCAGATAATTTTGAGTCTTAGCCATACCACGAGTTTTTAGTAATTCTTTAATATTTAAAGAGCCCGAGGCAAGTCTTTCACCAACTCCAATTAATTGATCATTTTTAACTTTTAAAATTGAAGTTAAGGAAATATTATAGGTTTTGGCATCATTTTTATCGGGCGGAGTAATAGTAACTTGATGACCTTGAACTGTTTCTTCAATACTAACTTTTCCGGCAATAGTGGCTAAAGGAGAAGACATTTTAGGATTTCTGGCTTCAAAAAGCTCTTCAACTCGAGGTAGTCCTTGAGTAACATCGGCAGTAATAATACCACCGGTATGTTTAACTCTCATGGTTAGCTGAGTACCAGGTTCGCCGATTGATTGAGCAGCAATAACACCAACCGGAGATCCAATGGTAATTTTCTTTTTGGTAGAAAAATCCCAACCATAACAAGAAGCACAAAGTCCGTGTTTAGCTTCACAGGTTAATGGAGACCTAACTTTAACTAGATTAATTTTTGACTTAAATATTTTTTGAGCAATTTCTTCTGTAATTATTTTATTCTTTTTAACAATTACTTTATCGGCAATTTTTATGGTTTTGGCGGCCAACCTACCAACAATTCTAATTCCAAAAGATTTATCACGATTCCCTTTTCTGACAATATCCAATCCTTGCTTGGTTTTACAATCGTCTAGTCGAATAATCATATCGTGAGCAACATCCACTAAACGACGAGTTAAGTAGCCGGCATCTGCTGTTTTAATGGCCGAGTCGGTTAAGCCTTTTCTTGAACCTCTTGAAGAAGTAACATACTCAAAAACAGATAGGCCTTCTCTAAAATTTGATTTGGTTGGAAGTTCGACAATTTTTCCCAAAGGATCAACTACCAACCCACGCATGGCGGCCAACTGTTTAACTTGATCTTTAGAAGCACGAGTTCCACCTGATTGAATAATTATTTTGACTGAATTTGATTCGTCAAAACTATTCCAAGTTTTATCGGCAATTATACTAGTAACCTCCATCCAAAGCTCGATACTTAGTCTTCTTTTTTCTTCTCTGGTAATTAAACCATTTTTATAGTTTTCTTCGATGAGAAGAGCTTTTGCATTTGATTTTTTAATGATGGTTGATTTTTCTTTGATTATTTTACAGTCGGAAACAGCCACTGATAATCCAGACAAAGTAACTCCTTCAAACCCAAGATCTTTAAGATCGTCTATTAGCTGAGCAGTTTCTTTTTTAGAACAAATAGTAATAGCTTTTTTAACTAAGTTTTTAATGTCTGAAGATTTAATGGTTTTATTAATAAACCTTAATGGTTCCGGTAAATTTTCATTTAGCATTAATCTGCCGACAGAAGTTTCGATAATTTTTTTGTTTAACCTAACCTTAATTAATTGTCTAGTTTTTATATCTTTTGATTGATGGGCAAAAATGGCTTCTTTTGACGAAGAAAAAATAGTTTCATCTGGTTTTATTCGAGAATCTATTGAGGTAATATAGTAAATACCAAGAGCCATTTCTTTGTTTGGAAGAGTAATCGGTGAACCATCAGCCGGTTTAAGCAAATTATTGTCTGGCATCATTAATTCAATAGCTTCTTTTTGAGATTTTTTTGAAAGTGGAACATGAACAGCCATTTGATCTCCATCAAAGTCGGCATTATAACCAGCACAAACACAAGGATGAAGTTGGATAGCACTACCTTCTACTAAAACAGGATAAAAAGCTTGAATACCGAGTTTGTGCAAAGTGGGGGCACGATTTAGTAAGATCGGATGATCTTTAATAATATCTTCTAAAATATCAAAAACTTCACGAGGTTTTCTTTCCAAAAAGTTCTTAGCGGATTTAACATTTGGGGCAAAATTACGATTAATAATTTCTCTTAAAACATAAGGTTTAAATATTTCTAGGGCCATTAATTTAGGTATACCGGCTTGATTTAGTTTTAGATGAGGACCAACTACGATAACACTTCTGCCAGAATAGTCGACTCTTTTACCAAGTAAATTTTGGCGGAAACGACCCTGCTTTCCTTTAAGCATGTCTGCTAAAGAACGAAGTTCTTTGGTTCCACGACGCCTAATGGCTTTGGCTTGGGAAGTATCTATTAAGGTGTCAACGGATTCTTGAAGCATTCTTTTTTCATTCCTTAAAATTATTTCCGGAGCACCAAGATTTATTAAGTGTTTTAAGCGATTGTTTCGATTGATAACTCTTCGATATAGATCATTGATATCACTTGAGGCAAAATGGCCGCTCGATAATTGGACCATTGGTCTTAAATCCGGAGGTAAGACCGGCAAAAGTGAGATGATCATCCAATGTGGCTCAATACTAACTTTTTTGAAACCTTCAATAATTCTTAGTATTTTACTAGCTTTAATTTGGCGTTGGCCGGTATATTTTTTGACTTCGTCACGATATTTAGTGGTTAATTCTTTAAGGTCAAGTTTTTTAATAACTTCTAAAACAGCCTCTGCACCCATACCAACCTTAAGAAAACCAGTAGCGTTATATTCGGTTAATTTTAAGTATTCATCTTCTGATAAAACCGAAAGTTTATAAGTTTTTTTAACCAAATCTTTAATAGCATCATAAATATCTTTCAAAATATCTTTTTCCAAGGCAAAGCTTTCTTTTAAGGCAACAATTTGCCTTTTAGTTTTTAACAAGGCTTCGTTAACAGCCATTTCTATTTGTTCTTTAGCTTTGATTTTCTTTTTAATGACTTTAATTGATTTGGTTCCTTTTATTTTAGTGTCTTCAATCTCTTTTTTTAGATTTTCTTTGAGAATATTTACTTTATCGGTAAATTGTTTATCTTGGTCTTTATAAATACCTTTTTTGGCACTTTCATCAGACTCGATAACTAAATACTTGGCAAAATAAATAACCCCAGATAGATTTCTTGGAGAAACTCCCAAGATTAAAGATAAGTGGGAGGGGGCGCCTTTGAAAAACCAAATGTGGGCAACCGGACTAGCAAGTTTGATATGACCCATTCGTTCTCGACGAACTTTACTTCGAGTAACTTCCACGCCACATTTATCACAAATAATTCCCCGATAACGAATGCGTTTGTATTTTCCACAATAACATTCCCAATCTTTGGTCGGACCAAAAATTTTCTCACAAAATAGACCATCTTTTTCCGGTTTTAAAGTTCTATAATTAATGGTTTCCGGTTTTAAAACTTCTCCGTGAGACCAAGATTTAATTACTTCCGGAGAAGCAAGTTTTATTTGTAGGCTGGCAAAATTAGTTAATTTATTCATTGGTTTTTATTTTTTCTTTTTTGTTTTTTTAGTTTTCTTTTTAGGCTGTTCATTTTTATCTAATTTTTTCTTTGGTGGATTATCTTCTTTTGACTGATCAACAGTTCCACCGGGAATAATGTTTAAACATAAACTGTTTAATTCTTTAATTAAAACTTTAAAGGATTCCGGAACTGTAGCTTCAGAAATATCCAAGCTTTTAACAATAGCTTCAAATGCTTTAGCTCTACCAACCACGTCGTCTGATTTTATGGTTAGCATTTCTTGAAGAGTGTAAGCAGCTCGATGTGCTTCTAGGGCCCAAACTTCCATTTCCCCTAAACGTTGACCTCCCATTTGGGCTTTACCGCCTAATGGTTGTTGAGTAACTAAAGAATATGGCCCAGTTGAACGAGCATGAATTTTATCTTCAACCATATGAATCAGTTTTAAAATATAGGCAACCCCAACAGTAATTTTTTCGTCAAAAGGATGGCCAGTTCGACCATCAAAAAGTTTAATTTTTCCGTTTGTAGGAAGATTTGCTTTTTTAAGCTCCTTTTGAGTAACTTCTTCTTTGATATGTTCAAAAACCGGGAGAGCTACTTTATAGCCTAATTTTTTGGCAGCCCAACCCAGTTGAGCTTCCAAAAGTTGGCCTAAATTCATACGAGCTAAAACCGACAATGGAGAAATAATAATATCAACCGGGGTCCCATCTTCAAAATAAGGCATATCTGCCACAGGAAGTATTTTTGAGATAACTCCTTTGTTTCCATGACGACCGGCTAATTTATCTCCAGATAAAATTTTTCTCATTTGAGCAACTTGAACTTTTACTTTTTTTAAGACTCCCGGATTGAGTTCGTCGCCTTTTTCGCGATCAAAAATTTCAATATTAATGACAACCCCCGCTTCTCCGTGAGGAACTCTAAGGGAAGTGTCTCGAACTTCTCTGGCTTTTTCTCCAAAAATGGCTCTAAGTAATCTTTCTTCGGCAGTAAGTTCTGTTTCGCCTTTGGGGGCAATTTTCCCAACTAAAATTTCGTTTGGCTCTACTTGTGAACCAACAACAACAATTCCATCTTCTCCAAGATTAGCTAGTTCGAGCTCGCCGACATTGGGAATATCTCTAGTTAATTCTTCTGCCCCCAGTTTAGTGTCCATTATTTTAGCTTCATATTGGTTTATTATTATTGAAGTTAAAATATCTTGTCTAACTAAACGTTCCGAAATAATAATAGCATCTTCATAACCCAAACCTTCGTAGCTCATATAGGCAATAGTTAAATTTTGACCTAAAGCAAGTTCTCCATTATCACTAGCCGGACCATCAATAATCAAATCTCCTGCTTTTATTTTATCTCCAGTGGAAACCATGGGTGTTTGAGAGTAGCAGGTAGATTGAGTAGTTCTTGAGAATTTAGAAATTTTATAATGAAGTTCGTTTTTAGAAATAGATATAAAATTTGGTAAAGATTCTTTTATTTTTTTAATATCTTTGATGGATGATTTGATAACAACTTCATTAGAATCAACATAAGTTACTATTCCTGAGGTAAGTGACTTGACTACTCGATTCATGGCTTGAGCTACTATTTTTTCCATTCCAGTACCAATAATCGGAGAGTCTGGCTTAATTAAGGGTACGGCTTGACATTGCATGTGAGTGCCCATTAGAGCTCGATTGGCTTCGTCATGAGCAATAAAAGGAATTAAAGAGGCTGAAGTACCAACCACCTGGTGAGGAACAACATCAGCAAATTCAATTTGTTTGCTGTTAATTTCTATATACTCTGTTTGATAACGAGCCGGAATCCATTGATCTAAAATATAGCCTTTTTCATCTAAATTAATTTCTGCGTGAGTAATATAGTGATTTTCTTCTTCGTCTGAAGATAAGTAAACAATTTCATCGGTAACTTTAGCCACTGTTTTTGTACCTTTAGTTTCATGAATTACTTTTCTATAGGGTGCTTCTAAAAAGCCAAAAGGATTAACACGAGCATAAAGGGTAAGATAAGTGACTAAACCTATATTTGGTCCTTCCGGAGATCTAACCGGACATATACGACTATATTGACTGGCATTAATATCACGCATAGAAAAACTGGCTCTTTCTCGAGTAACTCCGCCAGGACCCATAACCGAAAGCCTTCTAAGGTTATCGATTTCAGCCAAAGGGTTGGTTTGATCTAAAATAGTAGATAAACGATTTCTTCTAAAAAAGTCTGAAACAGCAGCAATAACCGGTCGAGGATTAACTAATAAACTTGGAGTAATTTCAATGTCTGCTTTTGAAAGACTCATTTTTTCTCTAATTGATCTTTCCAGTCGAAGTAAACCAAGCCTAAAAGAAGTGGTGGCAACTAATTCACCTACTCGTCTAACCCGACGGTTAGAAAGAGAATCAATATCGTCAACTTTACCTTGGCCATTTTGAAGTGCAATTAAGTATTTTATGGAGGCAATAATATCCTCTCTGGTAAGAACGTTAACATCGGCAGAAATATTTAACTCTAATCGACGATTTAGTTTATAACGACCGACATCTCCCAGATCATAGCGACGAGGATCAAAAAACATTTTATGAAATAATTCTCTGGCATTTTCAATAACAGCCGGATCTCCGGGTCTCATTTTTTGATAAATTTCGATTAAAGCCTCTTCATGTGTTTTAGTGGGGTCTTTTTCCAGGGTTGAGAAAATAAAAGGATGTTTTTGGTCAGTATCTACATCTTTAAAAAGATTGATAATTTCTTCATCTGTAGTTGGTTGAATGGCTCTAAGAAGAGTAGTAGCTGATATTTTGCGATGCTTATCTATTTTAACTGTAATAGTATTATATCTAGAAATATTTATTTCCAGCCATGATCCTCTTAAGGGTCTTAATTCTGCCTGATAGAGATTACGACCTGTAGAGGGATCTGTACTCCCGGAAAAAAATACGCCCGGTGAACGGACGAGTTGATTGACAACCGATCTTTCAATTCCATTGATAATAAAGGTGCCAATGTCGGTCATTTGAGGAATATCCCCTAAAAAAACCTCTTGTTTTGTGGTTTCTCCAGTTTGAAGATTGGTTAATTTAGCTTTAACTCTTATGGGTACATCGTAGGTTAAACCTTTTTCTTTAGCAATATCCGAAGATTTTTTAGGATTTCCAACTGAATGTTTACCAAATTCTAGTTGCCAATTTTTACCGGTAAAGTCTTTAATCGGAGAAATATTTTTAATAGCATTGGTAATGCCTTCAGACATGAACCATTGATAAGATTCTTTTTGAACCTTGAGAAAATTAAGCTCCGGAAGGTTTTTTGGATAAGGTTTCCAGTTGATTCTTTTAGATTTTTTTGACATGACTTTAAAAAACAGAAAAAACGGGTGACTAACCCGTTTGTTTGGATTTAAAACTAAATTAAGATGTTAAGGTTGTGAATATAAATCACTTTTTTCCTTTATTGACTTTTTAAAAAGTATTTTTAAGAAAGGGACGAACAAGACCTAGCCTGATAACAGGCTATGATTAAAGTATATTAACAGATAACCAGAGAAAGTCAAGGAGAAAGATATTTTTTTATATTAGCATTGTGACCGGCAAGATCCTTGGCATAGTGATTATAACCACCGGAATCTGAGACATAATATAGATAATTGGTGTTGGCGGGAGCAGTAGCGGCTTTTAGGGTTTCCAGGCCGGGATTTGATATTGGAGCTGGAGGAAGGCTTGAATTTTGATAGGTATTGTAAGGCGAAGGGGTTTTTAAATCTTTTAAAGTTAAATTGTTTGGCCACCAACCTCCTTCTTTACCTAAGATGTATTGAACAGTGGCGTCTATTTGTAGAGCCATATTAATATCTAAACGATTGTGAATAACACTAGAAACTAGAGATTTATCTTTTTGATGTTTGGCTTCTCTTTCGATTAAACTAGCCAAAATAATGGTGTTTTTGTCTTGAGTAGGGCTTTTTTGATTAAAAGTTTTTAGTAAAAGATCTATAACGTCTTGGATTGAAGCAGTTTGAGGAATAAGATAAGTATCCGGAAAAAGATGACCTTCATAGGGTTTGGCTTGAATAATAAAATCATTTTTAGTGAAGTTGGTGGTTTTTTCTTGTAATCGTTCGGCAATTTGCTCAACTCTAAGGCCTTCGGGGAAAGTAATCCAAAAATCTAAACTACCATGAGTTAATGATTCAATAATAGTTTCTAAATCCATAGAAGGAGAAAGTTGAAAATCCCCGGCCTGAAGTTTATTTGAATAGTTTTTTTGGTCGACAAATAGTTTAAAAGCTAAGTCTGATTTAATTAATTTAGCTTGTTTTAAGCGCTTGGCAATATTAGAAGTAGCTTGACCTTTTGGAATAACAAAAACTTGAGTTGAGGTAATTTTTGGATTAATCGGTTTAATTACCCATTGATACCAACCAATAGTGGTAAGAAAAAGAATAATCAACAAGATTAACCCTAGAAAGATAAGCTTTTTTAACATTAGTCTAAACTTCTTCAAATAAAGCGCGACGATACTTTTTGGTTTTTAAATCATGAATAAAAATACGACCACACTTGCAGGTAATTTTTTCTCTTTGATTGCTTAATTTTTTTGATTTGCCATCTTTTAACGGCATGCCACAACCAACACATTGACCGCGAGAAAGCAACCAAGCCTGAACAGGTGCAATAACATTTTTAAACATAGATAGTCTCCTTTATAAAGATTATTAATAGATTTATTTTATCAGTGTTTAGATAAGTCATCAAGATAAGATTGAAGGATTATGGTGGCGGCAATTTTATGGTCTTGGCGGCGTTTTTTTTGCGGAGCTTGAGCCTGGATCATTTTAATCTTAGCTTCGTAGCTTGATAGGGTTTCGTCTTGGTAGTAAATAGGGAGATTGGCCAACTGACTAAGTTTAGTGGCAAATGTTTTTATTTTTGGAGCTAATTTTCCTTGAGTAATACCAATAACCATAGCTTCAATTTCATACTCTTTAATTATTTGAAGTAAAAACCGAAATATTTTTTTTCCCGAAAAATAAGTTTTTTGAGTTAAGGGAAAAGCTAAGGGTCCTTGAGCTAAGCTTAAGCCAAGATGTTTTAGGCCAAAATCTATACCGAGATAGTTCATATCTCCGATAATCTGGCTTTGACTATACCTCGGCGCCAATAAGTTCCGGGAGGAGTACAAGTAACTAAAGTCAGTTCTTTTTGATTATAGTGTTGTTCAAGAATGTTAATTTCGTCCGGAGCTACTTCGTAATAATCGTAAACCGTGTATTTATAAGAAATGCCATCATAATTAATAAAGACTTCATTTCCATTATCTAGGGTGGGAAGTAGAGAAAAAATAGCACGATAAGATTGGGGGTTGTAAAACTGAGGTAAAATAGAATGACCAAAGATAACTGAGTTACCGGCCTCCCCCGGATATGCGGTACCACCATAATGGATTAAGCTGGTATTAAGGTCATCACCTCCAATAGCCACAACAGCGTTTTTAATTCTTAATCTGGGAATACTTAAAGTATAATGAGTAATTCTTGATGGAGAAAGAAGAGTTTGGGGTTTAGTAAAATTAAACCAGTTATTAACTTTTGAGTAATTAACAATTGAGTTTTCATTGGTGGTTTGGTTAGCCAGAACTTGGGGATTATTTGGGGAAATCGGATCTTGGATTGGGCTGATAAATTTGGGTTTTTTAGTACTTGTCATGGTTAGTTCATGAGAAATAATTGGGTAGCCAACAGAAATTAAAAGAGAGGCACCAACCGTAATCATGATAGTGGGAATTAATTTTTTTAAGTTAAAGAAGAATTGATGTTTTTGATTTTGAATAATAGTGGTTGGATTTGAGATCGGAGCTTTAGTATAGATAATACTCATATTTATATTATTCTGTTTTGAGCTCAATTAAAATATTTTTGGTGACACGAGGTAGGGTTTTTATTTTTTTAGGTAGATTTGGAGTAATGGAAATGTCGGCTTTAATAAAGCTTGGTAGGGTGGCTAAATAATCTTGGATAATGTTAGGATACTTCCCTTTTAAATTATTTTTAATATCAGTGAAGTCAAGTTTGGGAATTAGTTTTGCCTTAAAATCAACATCAATGGTAGCAGTATTGTTTTGGTTTAAAATGGCCGGAGCTATTTTAACTTCACTATTTTGACTAATCTCGTAGTTAGAAGGAACTTTTTCTTTTATCGCCTGCTGAAGAAGCAAATTAAGGTCATTTTGATTATATGAAAGGGCAGAATATTCTAAATTAGCTTGTAAGGTTAAATTTTTTGTTTCTTCATCAATGTCATGACTAAAGGATTTACTAATTAAGTCATCTTGATCTTTAACATCTACTAAAGAAAGTCCTGCTCCTAATTTCTGTTGTAAATTAGAGGCGGCCTGCTCTTTTAAATTAGATGTTAGGGCTAGAAGTAAAGTGGCTTGATCCTCTTTACTTACGGCTTTAACCTCTCTGGCGATACCACCCGACAAACCATCAATAACTTTGGCTGAGTAGTTATCTTCTGAAAATTGTTTAAAGCTCATGCTGACACCTGAGGATAAATTGCCATCGGGACCAATTGAGCTGGCGGTGACCTTACCAATGGCTTTACCAAAAGTGATAGTAACACCATCACCTGTGTCGGTTGATGATGAAGAAGTGGCAGTAATCTCTTCGTCAAGAGTGTACTTTAAGTTATCGGGGCCAATTAAAACAGAGCCGGCTGAAAAAGTTTTAGTATTATCGGTTTTGTTATAAATAGTAATATCTCCTTTGGCTGGATCACCGATTAAACTGATTCCGGTAGTAGGAATAGATTTTGAGCCTTTAACTGAAATATCAACAGATTCTCCCGGTAAAATACCTTTTTCCGGATCTAAAATAGTAGCTTTAGGGTCAATAGTGAGGGTAAGATTTTCATCAATAGTTTTTGGTTCAATATAAAGAATTATATTGGCTTTCGGAATATACCAATAAGCAGAAAAAAGGCCAATAAATAAAGTTATAAAAGCCATACTAATTATGGTGAAGGTTTTGGAAGTTTTTTTGAATTTAAAAATTGATTTAAGTTTAGAAAATAAATTAGAAAAGGTTTTGAGAAGTTTTGAGAAAAAGCCGATTATTTTTAATTTTAAACCGAATTTAGGTTTGACAGAATTTGAAACCTCAGTTTGTAGGTCTGGTTCTTTTTTAATTGATGGTGGTAAGGGTTTAGTTAATGGTTTAATATTTTTAGCTATATCGGTAGGAGAAAAACCAAAAGATTCAGCAGTGGCTTCTGTTTTTTGGGGGACAGGTTCATGCTTTTTTTTTGGTGAAGGCTTAATATCAAAACCTAATGATTTGGCAACTTCACTACCACCAGCAAGGGCAACCGCTTTTATGGAAGCATTTTCAGGCAAACTTTCGACTTTTGGAAAGTGAATAAATGGAAGCTTTTCCTCCCAGTCATAGGACATTAATTGTTGTTTGTCTTCTTCAAAATCTTTTTTACCATTATAAAGAATCATTCTTGAAGGCAAGGTGTCAATTTTATTAAATCTTGACAAGCCTTCTTCAACATCAGGACCCAAATCCCCACTTCTACCAATTAACTTAACGCCAATAATTTTACCAAGTTTAACTAAGGATAGATTAAGTTCTGAGTCTGATAATCTTAAAAAGATGGCATTTGGAGGGGTACCTTCTTCTATTTTTAAATACTTAATAACGGCGGTATCAGTAACCACAAAGCCAAGGGGTTTTAATTCAAGTTCTTGACAAATTTTTTTAAGAAGGGCTTTTTTTTCACTCAAAATATCTTCTGATTCTATCCAAGTTTCAGGTAAGCCAAAGATTACTCCCGAAGGCTCTTTTTCTAAATTTTTAGAGGCTTTAGAAATAGATTTATCAACGGCATTGAGTAAATTTTCCGAAGTTTTTCCATCCCATTGATTGATTGGGCCAATTTTAACTATTTTGGTGTGGCCGTCGAGAACAGTCCAGACTGCGCTTTTGACTATATCGTCACTAATCTCCAAGGCAAAAAATTGCTCTGGAGCTTCTTCTTTGTTTTTTAATTTAGTGAGCAGATTTTTTAATTCCATTTTTTAAAGCAACATAAATACGACGCTTGCCGGCGCCGATTGAATCTTGTTTTATAATCTTAACACCACCAATTTCCCCTGTCGAGTTAACATGGGGGCCACCACATAGTTCTTTACTGAAATCTCCAATTGAATAAACAGTCACCTTGTCTGGATAGTTTTCTTTAAAAAAGGCTAAGGCGCCGGAGTTTATAGCTGTTTTTAATTTTTCTATTTTTTTGGTGACAGATAAATCTTTTTTGATTTGTTTGTTAATTAGGTTTTCGACTTTTTTAAGTTGATCGTCTGTTAACGCTTGGTCGTGAGTGAAGTCAAAGCGCAATCTTTTGGCGGTGATATTACTACCCTCTTGTTTAATGTGATCTCCTAAAATTTGACGAAGAGTTTGATGAAGTAAATGAGTGGCGGTGTGTAGTTTGGTGGTGGCTTCTGATTGATCTTCTAAACCCCCCTTAAACATTCCAGCTGAAGCCGATTTAGATTTTTTGGAGTGAGATTTTTTTAGTTTATTAAAATCGGATTTTTTTATTTTAATGTTTTTAGATTTTAAAATTTCCTGAGTAATTTCAAAGGGAAAGCCATGGGTTTGGAAAAGGTTAAAGGCAAATTGAGCATCGACTTTTTGACAAGAACCATCCTTGTTAGTAGCCCTATCAATTAAGTTTAAACCTTTGTTTAGAGATTTTTGGAATTTATTGATCTCTTTTATTAAGGCTGGTTCATCAATGATTTTGGAAAAATTTTGAGAATTTAGTTCACCAGTTAGCTGTCTAAACTTAACAGCAGAGCGACGGATTAAACGACGAAGAACATAACCTTGTTGTTTATTTGAAGGTTCTAAGCCTTGATCAATCATGGCTTTGGCTGATCGAAGGTGGTCGGCAATAATTCTCATTGGAGTTTTATTTTTGCCTTGATATTTTTTATTGGTAGCTTTTTCGATTGATTTAATAATAGGTTTAAAAATATTTATTTGAAATATATCGGGAGTTTTTTGGACAGCTTGAGCTAATCTTTCAAGGCCTCCACCAAAATCAACGTTTTGTTTGGGAAGTGGCTTTAAAGAATTATTTTTTGTTTTTATGTATTGCATAAAAACCGAATTTCCTATTTCCAAATATCGACCACAATCACAGTTAAGGTGACACTTTTTATCTTTATATTCTGATTTTTCATGAAAATTATATTCTTTTCCAAAGTCATAAAAAATTTCCGAATCAGGCCCACCGATTTCTCCAGTTGGCATTTTGTCAGGCGTGCCGGCCCTTGACCACCAGTTTTTTTCGGCAGGATATTGAAAAATGTGATTATCCTTAATACCCAGAGATTTCCAGATTTTAATAGATTCTTCATCTTTTCTAATATTTTTATCTCCTTTAAAAACAGAAATAAAAAGTTTTTCTTTGGGAAGTTTTAAAATATTGGTTAAAAACTCCCAGATCCAAGCAAGTTGTTCTTTTTTAAAGTAATCTCCCAATGACCAATTACCTAACATTTCAAAATAGGTGGTATGGCGGTTATCTCCAACCTCATCAATATCTTCGGCTCTAAAACATGGTTGAGAGTCAACCAGTCTTTTTCCCATTGGATGAGGTTCTCCCTTTAAGTATGGAACTAGTTGTTGCATGCCAGAATTATTAAAAAGAGTGGTGGGGTCATCTTGTGGAATTAGAGGAGCCGGAGGAATAACTGCGTGTTTTTTGTTGGTAAAAAAATCTAAATAAGCTTTTTTGATCTGATCAGTAGTCATGAAGTTAAAGATTTTACTTAGCTAATGGTTTACCGGATTTAACAAAGATGTTTTTTTTGATTTTTGAAACAGTTTTGGTAACTTTTTTTTTGGTTTGGTTTGATTTTTTTAGTAAATCTTGATTGGTGTTTTCCAAAGAGTTTTCCAATTTTTTGGCTTTAAGTTTGATGTTTTTTATTAATTCCGGTAGATAAGATTTAGTATCATCCAAGTGCTTTGAAAATTCTTTTCGAATTTTTTTGCCTTTTTTTGTTTTATAAAGAAAAGTGGCACCAACCGCAACTGCAGCTCCAAGAGCCAAACCAGCTGTGAGGTGTACTGACTTTTTATTTTTTGACATTCTTCTTTTTGTCAATCAAATTACTAGCTAGTTCAACTAGTTTAGCTCCTTTTTTTAGACCGGTGACAAATTCAGAGGCTTGCTCAATGGGGTCGGCTACACTTTTAGTAATTCTTTTCATGTCATCCATCATGTCATTGCTTTTTTGAAGAGTTTTTCTAACCTCTTCTAAAATTCTAAAAATATAGATAGAAAAGATTACCAGTAGAATAACTAAGATGGTGACTACAACTACTAAAATTATTTGAGATAAAGTTAACATAATTTATTGTTTTTGCAATTTTCCTACTGTGATAATAACATCATATTCATTATCATCAGTCAAGGGTGTTTGGTTTTTAATGAGATCATAATCTGAATTTAGAGATCTTTCTATAATTGTCCAAACAGTTTCCGGAGTATTTGTTTTTAACTGAACAGAGGTTTTTTGGTGATCAAGTTCATCGGCGTTGTCAGCTATGATTTCCACAAAGTCTTTGGCCTCTAAAATATCCTTGACTGTGCCAGCTACACCCCTACCTCCAGTACCATTTAGGACTAAAATTTTGTAGTCTGATAGAGTTACTTCTATCTCCGGTTCTGGCGAGGGTGAAGGCGAGGGTGAAGGAGTTGGGTTTGGAGAAGCTACTATGAGGGGTGAAGGCGAGGGTTTTAGGTTGTTTTGCAGAGCATTTCTTTGAACTAAAATACCACCAGTGATGAGGGCGCCTAGGGTTAAGGTGACAATAAAAGCAATGATGAGAGTTTTGTTCGGTTTTGGTTTTAATTTCTTAGGTTCCGAACTATCCTTCACTTCGTTGCGGACCGCTGGAAGTTCGGAACTTTGAGACTTTGATGGTTTAAGTTTGGTGGGTGATAGTTTTTTAAGAGAAAGGTTAAGAACTTTTTCGTCTCTACCTTTTAAGTCTTTTTTTAAAGCAAGGCCGATGACTGGATTTGGATTGCGAATTTTTGAGATGGTTTTTGGTTCGATGGCTTGAAGTTTTAAGTTGGCATCAACAAGAGCTTGAGAGATAAGGGTAAAGATTGATTTGACTGGAGCAAAGGCAATAATTTGTTTGTCTGATTGAGTTTTTCGACCAGTTTCCTTAAAATCCCAGTTTTCATTTTCTAGAATTTCTGGAATTTCGGGTTTGATTTTTTCTTCGATTAACTTTCGCTCATCTTTAACTTTAGTGTTAAAGGGGATGTTTAAACTTAAGACATATGATAATTCATCTGAAAGTAAAATTCTGATTGATTTAGTTTTAAGTTGTTTTTTTACCTGAACAAAGGCTTTATCCAAAGAGTCTTTACTCCAAGTAATTTCATCTGACTTAATGATGGCAGGGGCCTTACCTGTCTTAACTAGAACAGCTTTAAGTTTGTCTTTGGTTAGATAGATGATGGGAATTTTTTTGTTAAACATTTAATAATTTATGGGTATTTTAAATTTCCACATTCGGATTCAAGTTTTTCGAATAGAGCTTTACAAACTTGATCTTGGGCGGAATTTTTAACTGAGTCGACAGCGTCAGAGGCTGCTTCTGATACTTTTTCGGTTATCTTTTCGGTGACAGTGTTGGTAATATTACCAGTGATAGTTTTTTCGTCATCGGGATTGGGAAAATATTCTGGAATTTTGATTTGGTTTGACTCTGGTAAGGCTTGGTTGGCGTAGTCGATGGCTCCCTTAATCATGGGAGTGTTAACAACGGCAGGATTATTGAGGATGTTTTTTAGGCCGGGAAAGGTTAGGGTAGTTAACTGAACTAAGCCAAATAGAGCAAGCAGGATAACTATAATTCGACCGGATTGTTTTAACATAGGGTAAGTCTAAAATATCAGGTTTTAAGAGTTTAAGCAATTAAATGACAGTGACAGGGTCAGACCCTGTCACTGTCATGTTCCCTGTGATATGATTATTAGGATGCCATCAAAGAATAGGAATAAAGTTTATAAAGAAAACGGATATTATCATGTTTATAATCGTGGGGTTGATAAACGAAAAATTTTTATGGATGAACAAGATTATGCTGTTTTTTTGCATTTACTAAAGTATTATCTTTCTCCACCCAGCAAAGAAGACAAACATCCTTTGTCGGATACTTCTACAGCTGTGATTAGGCCTAGGCCAATTGAAAATTTACATCAAGAGGTTAATTTACTTGCTTATTGTTTGATGCCAAACCATTTTCATTTATTGATAAAACAAAAAAGTATTGATGGTATGACAAAACTAATTCATAAACTACTAACTATTTATTCAATGTATTTTAATAGGCGTCATAAACGTATTGGCCATTTGTTTCAAGGTTGTTATAAGGCAGTTTTAGCTGATAATGACGAGCAGGTTTTGCATCTATCTCGATATATACACCTTAATCCAGTTAAGCTGACAGGGTCTGACCCTGTCAGGTGGCCATACTCAAGTTTGGCTTATTATTTAGGGGAGAAAACTGCTAAGTGGGTGAAACCTAAAGAAATACTTGAGTGTTTTGAAAAGATAGAAAAGAATAAACTAACAAATAAAAACTACAATTCTTATAAAGAATTTGTTTTTGACGATAAAAAAGATTCTAAAGAAACTGTTGGCAGGTTTTCTATTGATTGACAGGGTCAGACCCTGTCAGTGGTGTATTTCTTTTTATTTGATGATGAGGTGAAGGGTGGTTTGGGTGGATTTTTGGCGACGAGAAGTGGATTTTAGTTTGAGTTCCTGAGCGCCTGAGAGTCCATTAAAAACAGTGGTAAAATTACCATCTGATTCAAGATTAATAATTTTTCCATTTAAAGTAAGAGTGGCATCGTGATTAGTTTTACCTTTAATCAAAACCGGGGTAGCAAGAGTTTGACCATTTTTAGGTTTAAAGACAATTAATTTGGGTGGGCGATTAAGCTTGTAAAAGGATAAAGCCAGATATGAGGTAAATAAAAGGCCAATAATGATGGCAGTGATAATATTTCGAATGGAAGAAGATGGTTGCCAGGGAGAATTTAAGGGTTTGGTTAAACCCTTGGGGATAATCTTTTTTTTGCTTTTTTGATAGTCTCTTTTAAAAACAGCAGTGGTTTTATTGGGATCTAATCCTAAAAGTTTGGCGTAGTTTTTAATAAAGCCAAGAATATAAGTGTAGGCGGGGAGTTTTTTATATTGATTTCTTTCCAGGGCTTTAATGGTGTTAACCGGAAGTTTTAGTTTAGATGAAACCGAAGTATAAGTGAGTTTCTTTTTTAGTCTGGCTGTTTTTAGTAAATCCCCTGCTTTTAGCATAGTTATTCTTGATCATGAGATTGAGATAAAAAATTGTTGGCATTTGATATTAAAATATCTCTCGCTTTAGCCCCTTTACCAGGACCAACAATATTGGCTTTTTCAAGTTGATCCAAGATTCTAGCGGCTCGAGCATAACCAATTTTTAATCTTCTTTGCATTAAAGAAGCAGAGGCTTTATTATACTGAATTATCATTTTGACAGCGTCCTTAAAAAGACTATCTCTTTCTTCTTTATTTGAATTAAGAACGGCGTTGGGCTTACCTTTATATTTACTGGTAACTTCTTCAGTATATTCAACTTTGAATTCGGATTTTTTTAAGAACTCTATTAAGCTTTTAGTGTCTCTGTCTGATAAAAAAGTACCTTGTATACGAGTGGGTTTAGATTGGGTTGGAGGAATATAAAGCATGTCTCCTCGGCCAAGTAATTTTTCCGCTCCAGGAGAATCAATAATAACCCTTGAATCAACCATGGAATTAACATTAAAAGAAATGCGGCAATTAATATTGGCTTTAATTAAACCGGTTAAAACATCGACCGAAGGTCTTTGAGTGGCAAGAACCAAATGAATACCGGTGGCCCTAGCCATTTGGGCTAGTCTGGTAATTGAGTCTTCGACTTCAGAGGGAGCATAAAGAATAATGTCTGCCAATTCGTCGATAACTATAACCAAATATGGTAAAGCCTGAAAACCTGAAAGTTCATTATAACTAGCGATATTTCTAGCTCCAACTTCAGAGAATATTTTATAACGTCTTTCCATTTCCGATGTGGCCCATTTTAAAGCTGAAACGACTTTTTCGGGTTCGACAATAACCGGAGTCAGTAGGTGAGGAATATCATTATATAAAGTTAACTCGACTCTTTTGGGATCAACTAAGATAAACTTAACTTCTTCAGGGCTGGAGCGAAATAAAATACTACTAATAATAGAGTTAATACAGACAGATTTACCGGAACCGGTAGCTCCGGCAATAAGAACGTGAGGCATTTTGTCAATATCGGCAATAACCGGTTTTCCGGAAACGTTTAAACCTAAACTAAAAGCCAGTTTAGATTTTTCATTTTTTAGACTTTTCGAGGAAAGCATCTGACTTAGAGGGACTATTTCGAGAGAACGGTTTGGTAATTCCAATCCAACCAGTGATCTACCTGGAATAGGAGCTTCAATACGAATTTGGCCTTGAGGTGCAGCAAGAGCTAAGGCTAGATCATTTTGAAGACTGGTAATTTTACTTAGTTTGGTGCCTTCGGCTATTTTGATAGCATATTGAGTAACAGCCGGTCCACGATTAACTTCTTCTACTTTAGCTTTAATCCCAAAACTTTCCAAAGTTCTTTCAATAGTAGCGGCATTTTGTTTAACATCACCACGATCTGCCTTGGCTGTTTGAATATCTTTTAAAAGAGATAAAGGTGGATAGTGCCACATTTTTTGTTGAGCTCCGGGTAAATTACTAATAATTGAGGAGGTTTGTTTAGCTGAGGTTATTGATGGTTTTGACTTAGTTTTGGGTTTAACTGAAGGTTTGGTGGTTATAGTGGATTGAGTAGGATTGTCATCCTCGTCCATACCTTTAATAGTAAAACCCGAATCATTGGGTTTAAAGAGTGGTTTTTTTTTACTTTGAATGGATTCAAAAGCCTTTTTAAAGTTGGCAATAATTTTCTGAAGACTTAAAATAATGTCTTCCAGGCTAGTTTCAAAAATAATAACAAAGCTGATAAAAATGCCAGCTAATAAAACCAGAAAGGTTCCGGATTTGTTGATTAGATTAACCAGACTGATCCAAATCTCCCGACCAATAGTTCCGGCCCTGGTAAGACTAATAGTGCTGATAAGTAAACATAAAGAACCAATAAATACGTTGGGTTTGGTTATTCTCCATTTTAATCTCGTTAGCATTAATCCAGAAGCAAGAAAAATAAAAGGAAGTAAAAAAATACCCCAACCAAATAAAGAATTAAAAAAAGTATATATGGTTTCTAAAAACGGACTTTGGCGAGAAAGAGAAACCATGATTAGCGCACCAATTAAAATTAATCCTGTTGAAGAAAGAGTATATATGGTTTCTTTGGGAAGTTTTAATTTATATGGTTGTTTTCTTTTTCCCTTTGTGGATCTTTTCTTTTTCTTAGCCATAAAGTAATTATATAATAATTTCAGGTTCCGAACTAAAATATCGGAAACCTGCCTGCCATGCCTATCGGCAGGTAAACCGGCAAGGCAGGGTTCGGAACCTAAAAGTTAACGGTTTTGATTGATTCGTATCTCTTTAGTTTTTATGGTTTCTGTCAAGAAATAATTATTTGAGTGATCGAACTCAAGAACTTGAGCTGTTTTAGGAATGATGACTTGTTTAGAGTGATAGCCCATTTCTTTAGCTAATTTTTCATATTGGCGCATATGTCTAAAACTGCCACCGATGGGATAAACATAACGAGCATTAACTAACTCCATTAAAAGCTGAATCTCTCCAGCAGAAGCATGACCCGAGACGTGAAGGTCTTCAATCATTTGGCTATGATTAACCGTGACTCCGAGTTTGGCTATTTGATCAAGAACTTTGTAAACCAAAGTTTCATTGCCCGGAATAATATCTGACGAAAAAATAATTTTGTCGGTTAATTTTAATTTTAAAGTTCTATGAGTACCGGCGGCAAATCTGGTTAAAGAAGAACCTTCTTGGCCCTGACTGCCGGCAATAATAACACAAACTTGATTATCTCGATATTTTTTTAGTTGATTTGGTTTAATAATGGCTTTAGATGAAACTTTTAAAAATCCAAGTTTGATAGCGATGGTAGTATTTCTTTCCATGGATCTACCGATAAAACAAATTTTTCTTCCCAAACTAATGGCTACATCAACTGCTTGTTGAATCCGATGAATTTGAGAAGACATGGTGGTAAAAATCAGACGACCATTCCAATAGCTAAATTCACGATGAATGGCTGGAGTTAAGGTAGCTTCTGAAGGAGTAAAACCCTGTCTTTCTCCTCTTAAGCAGTCAGAAATTAAACAAAGAATTTTCTTTTGACTTAAATTAACAATTTTTTGAAAGTTGGGAGGACGGTGGTCGATTGGAGTTAAATCAAATTTGTAGTCGGTACCATGATAAATATTACCAACCGGCGTTTCGATGACAAAATGAAAAGTATCTGGAACCGAGTGAGTAACATGGATAGGGTGAATAGTAAATAGTCCGAGTTTAATTTGATCTGATTCTTTAAAAACAGTAATTTTTTGATTTAATTTAAAGTCTTTGAGACGATCTTGAGCAAAACCAGCGGTTAAGCGAGAAGCATAAATGGGATGGTTGCCAATTTTAGGTAAAATGTGAGGCAGGGCAGCATGATGGTCATCGTGCCCGTGAGTCAAAATAATTCCTTTAATATTAATCTCCGGGTGATTTAGTAGATAACTAATATCGGGAATTAAGATATCATTAGTTTCTTTATCGTCCGGAAAGCCAATCCCGCAATCAATGATAATGGCTTCTTTCCCATATTGATATAGGTACATGTTATTAGTAACCATGCCCGGCCCACCGCCGAGAGGAATGATGCGTAAATTGTTATTGTTCATATTGGTAAATAGTTTTTAATATTTTTTAAGGTTAAGTGAATGTGCTTAGTTTGACCTTCAACTATTAGTTTAGCAATTTTATGACAAATTCCTTTAATAGTCCGCTCCAAAGTTCTGATACCGGCATCAAAGCCCAGAGGTCTAACTATTTTTGGCCAAATATCATCATCTAAACTTAAATTGTCTTTGGTTAAACCAGACTGTTTTAAAGTATGAGGTAAAATATAATTTTTAGCGATAGTAATTTTTTCATTATCAGTATATGAAGGCATTTGGATAATTTCCAAACGGTCAAGAACAGCAGTGGCAATATTCCTAGTATTGTTGGCCGTAGCTATAAATAAAACGTTTGATAAATCGACTGGATAATCCAAATAATGATCGGTAAATTGAGAGTTTTGTTCCGGGTCAAGTAGTTCAACTAAAACACCCATAATATCGGCTTGAGCATTAGCGCCGACTCTATCAATTTCATCCAGCAAAAAAATTGGATTTTTGGTTTGAGCTTTTTTTAGAGCTTTAATAATTAAACCCGGTTCGGCATCGGGATGAAGTCTAGATTGACCCCTTAAATCTCTGGCTGATCCTAAACCGCCAAAAGGAATACGGACATATTTTCTTTGCATGGCTTCAGCCAATGAAGGACCAAAGGTGGTTTTACCAGTACCAACTAAACCAACTAAACATAAAATTGGGGCCCGTGAAATTTTATTATTATAATTAAGATTATTTGACTGCGAACGAGTTAATGACAAAACAGAAATATATTCCAATATTTTTTCTTTAACTTGATCCATACCATAATGATGTTTATCTAAAATTTCTTTGGCGATTTTTAAATTTAGTCTATCTTGACTAAATTTTGTCCAAGGAAGACTTATAATCCAATCCAAATATTTTGAAGTACGTTCAAATTCGATTGAATAACCTCGGTGCTCCACCATTAAAGAAAGTCTTTTAATCATTTCTAAAGTTTTGATTTTTAACTCAGGGGGAAGAGTAATTTTAGATAGTCTATTTTCCAATTTTTGGGTTTCTTTAACTAGGGCAGATGTCTGGTTCATAGGGCAAATGTGTTTCTAATGTTGTCGAGACCGACGACTATTAAAGTTACCACTTGATCTTTGAGGGCTTGATTGCTGGCGTTGTCTAGCTTGATCTTCTTGTTCGGGAGTTAAAGTAGTTAAATCAATTCTATTCATTTCGTCTATTTTGGTAACTCTAACATGGAGAGAGTCACCGATTTTAACTACGTCGTTAATATTTTTAACAAATTGATCTGATAGTTTACTAATATGGACCATGCCATCTCTTCCGGGAAGTAATTCAACAAAGGCACCATAGTTTTCAACTCTAACAACCGTGCCATCAAATTCTTCACCAACTTGAATTTCTCTGGTTAGGCCTTTAACCCAAGTAACGGCTCTGTTTAAATTTTCATCAGTTTCTCCGGTAATGGTGACACAACCATCATCTTCGACATTAACTTCACACTCAGTAGATTTAATAATTTCTTTGATTTGTCTGCCACCCGGACCAATCAGTTCACCGATTTTTTCTACTGAAATATTAAGGGTGGCGATTTTGGGAGCATAAAGAGAAAGTTTTTTTCTCGGTGTAGCTAAGGTTTTGGCCATTGATTCCAAGACGGTTAGTCTGGCTATTTTAGCTTGGTTTAAAGCGGTTTCTAAAACTTTAAATGGTATACCGGAAATTTTAATATCCATTTGTAAGGCGGTAATGCCGTCTTTAGTGCCGGCTACTTTAAAATCCATATCACCAATATGATCTTCTAAACCTTGAATGTCGGTTAAAATAGTATAGTCGTCTTCTTGTTTCATTAAACCCATAGCAATACCGGCGACTGGTTTTTTTAGAGGCACGCCAGCATCCATTAATGAAAGAGATGAGCCACAAACAGAGGCCATAGACGAAGAACCATTGCTTGACATAATTTCGGAAACAACCCTGATAGTGTAGGGAAAGTTTTCTTTGGTTGGAAGCATTGGTTCAATAGCTCTTTCAGCTAAGGCTCCATGGCCAATTTCTCTTCTTTTTGGCCAACCAATTCGGCCGGTTTCACCAACACAAAATGGAGGAAAATTATAATGATGGATATATCTTTTCTTGGTTTCACCATTTAAATCTTCAATTAATTGTTCCAGCCTGGGTGAACCTAAAGTAACAACAGAAAGAGCTTGAGTAGCTCCTCTTTTAAACATGGCAGATCCGTGAGTTCTTGGAAGAAGACTAACTTTTGAAGAAAGATCTCTAACTTGATCAGTGGTGCGACCATCCGGTCTGATTTTTTTATCAAAAAGTTGAGTTCTTAATACTTGGTTAAAATAATTATTAATAACTTCTTTGATTGTATTGGGTTCTATATCTTCGAGTTGATTGATAACAGCTTGTTCGATTTCATAAATTTCATTTTTAGGTGAACCTGCTTTTAATCTTTTAATAAAGTCGTCAAGTGAAGATTTGGATTTGGCTAAGATTTCTTTTTTATCTGTTTCAGAAATTTTACTTTCCAATACTTCTACTTTTTCAGTTCCAATTTCTTTTACTAATTGATTGATAACTTCTGTTATTTTTTTAATTTCTTCTCCGGCTGTTTCCAAGGCTTTGATGGTTAATTTTTCGGAAATTTCATTGGCTCCAGCTTCAACCATAACAATAGCCTGCTTAGATCCGGAAACAACTAAATCAAGTTTTGAAGTCTCCAGTTCTTTTTTAGTCGGATTAATAATTAAATTACTTTTTGGGTCAGTGCCGATTCTAACAGCTGCAATTGGACCTTTAAAAGGAATGTTTGAAATACTTAAGGCGGCTGAAGTGCCGATTAATCCCAAAATGTCAGGATTGGTTTGTTTGTCGTAGGATAAAATCGAGACAATAACTTGAACTTCCGACATATAGTTTTTTGGGAATAACGGCCTAATTGATCGATCAATTAGTCTGGCTTTTAAAATAGATTCGTCTGTTGGCTTACCTTCTCTTTTAACCCAACGAGAGCCTTTAATAATACCGGCGGCATAAAGCTTTTCTCGATATTCAACCGATAAAGGAAAATATCCCAAACTGGGGTTTTCTCTGCCGGCTACCACGGTAACTTGAACAACAGTTTCTCCGGAAGTAACGATAACAGCACCGGAAGCTTGCTGAGCATAACTACCGACTTCAATAGTTATCTCTTTATTATTAATAGTTACAGATTTTGAGGTTATTTTAGTGTTTGACATGTGTTTTTAATTTTTTAATTTTAATTTTAATTTTTTAATAGTATTTTCGTGTCTTTTTTTATCTTTGCTTTTTAAGTAATTTAGTAAACGACGACGTTTACTGACCATGGCTAATAAGCCTTTTCTTGAATGATTGTCTTTTTTATGTTTTTTAAGATGTTCTGTAAGTTCTTTAATCCGTTCTGTAAGAAGAGCAATTTGAATTTCTGGTGAACCGGTATCGCCTTTTTGTGTGGCAAATTTTTTAATTATTTTTTCTTTTTTTGAAGTAACTAATGTCATAACTCTGGTATTTTATCAGATAAAGGTAAATATATAAAGGTTAGATCTTAGATGAAGAGCTAGTTAAAACTTTTGGCTTTAGCCAATCGGGTTGAGGAGCTCGAGATTTCTCTGGTAATCTCTGTAAAGGTTTAGTAGAGGGTTGTTGAGGGATAGATTGAGATAATTGAGGGGGTTTGTTTGGAGTAGAAACGGGGTGGAGCTGGTTAGTTGGTTGAAGTGACGGGGTGGTTGGCCAGCTTGGAATTTGTCTTGGAGTTTTTGAAGTAAAAGGAGTAGTAGGGCGAGGAGTTGATAAAATATAACCTTTTTTAGCCCCTAAACGAATTAACTCTGCTACGGTTTCATAGGTTTCCGGAGATGAAGCTTGAGCTAAGTTGTTGGTGGCAGATTCAATGCCTGTAAGTAAGTTGGTGGCAATATCTTGATTGATGGAAAGATTAAGTGATTTTAAAACCGTAAAAGTAATTTCACTGCAACCAGTTGAGGTGGGATCATATATATTAACAGTGCCAAATTGAGTATTTTTATCTAAGTTTGATAAATTAACTATGGGTGTTTTTGGATCATCAAGTAAAGTTTTTTCTTGCTGATACAAAGACCCCAGGTCTTCTTTACTTTTGGTGCCGATAATAAAAATAAGGTCGGCATTTGAACCGGTGTAGGAATATTTAACTGATTGAGAGTCAAGGGGTGGAAAGCCGGCTTTTGGTTCAATGGTCAGGTGAATTTTTTTGTTTTGAGGGTCTTTGTCATAGGAAACTTTTTCTAGAGAATCTTCATCATATTGAAAAGAGATAACTAAGTTCTGGTTGCCAATGTTTGATTTGATTTTATCAACGGCAAAAAGACGATTAAAATTAACTGTCATAGGGGTTGAACAACCAATGGTAGGATTTTTTTGCTGATTAAGTAAAGATAAATAAAGAGATAGTCCGGCAGATACAATGTCTAGGTTGGGATTTTGGGGAAGTAAAATTAAGACTGTTTTTGCAGTTTTTAGGGCAGTTAAGATAGGTTGGGTGTTATATTGTTTCATAATTTTTCTTTAAGGTTGAACCCTGTCTCACTTTGTTCGACTAAACATCTCGACTTTTAGTCGGGATTTCCGGAGAGGGTTCAACCTTATTATTTCTACTTAATTTCTGATTATCTCAAAGATATCCTTTAAAGTCAATGTTATAGGATATTTTTGTAGGCAATAAGTTTATCTTTTGGTTGAAAGTCCAACTTAGAAGTAAAACTAACTCCACATTGTTCCCCTTTTATGACTCTATCAACAATTTTCTTTTCTTGATTAATGGATTTAATTTTACTATCAGCAATGGTTTGTTTTTTTCTAATTAAATGAACTTTACTTCCAGGGGTAAGTTTACCGCTAATAACCTCACAACCGGCTATTTTTGCACCTTTAACAGTAAACTCAGCAATGATTTTGGCTGTAGCCAATTCCTGTTCATCTATGGTGGGTTCTAATATTTTTAAAATTTCTTTTTGAAGATCGTCTAAAAGTTTGTGAATTAAAGAATAAGTTTTGATTAAAATTGATTCGCGATCAGCTAAATTGATGACAGAAGTAGCTGATTTAACCCTAAAGGCAATAATTTTGGCTTTAGTGGGTTGAGCTAGTAATACATCTGATTCGGAAATGTTTCCAACCCCTGAAGAAATTAAAGTGATGTCGTCGCCCAAATTTTGAATAATGGCCTCTAAAGTTCCTTTTGTGTCTGCTTTTAGAATTATTTTGAGGGTTTGTTTGTCAGTTTCAGACTCAGAGGGTTCGGAGTTTTCTAGGGCAACATCTTCTGATTTTTCCGCCTTGACTTGGCCTTTGGCTCTTGATTTAATCGGGATTGAGACATCGGCTTTTTCGGGTTCTTTGGTAGTAACAATAGAGCCAACCGGCGGTACTTGTTTAAAGCCCAAAATAAGAACTGGTTGACCGGGAGTAACTTGAGTTAAATTTTTGTTGTTTTCATCAAATAAAGCTTTGACTTTACCAGAAGTATTTTGAGTAAAAATAGGGTCAGATATTTTTAAAGTTCCTGTTTTAACAATAATAGTGACAACAGCCCCTCTTTTTTGATCAAGAGATGACTCGATAACTATGCCGGAAAAATCAGCCTGATCTTTATTTTTTAGTTCTAAGATATCAGTTGAAAGTAAAATCATTTCAAGAAGTTGATCTAAATTTTTCCCTGTTTTAGCAGAAACAGGAACACAGACTATATCTCCACCAAAACCCTCAACTGCAACTCCGGCATCAGCCAAATCTTTTTTTACAATGGCGGGTGAGGCATTAGGTAAATCCATTTTATTGATAGCTACTAAAAAAGGGACTTTTGCCAGCTTAATATGATCTAAACATTCTTTAGTTTGAGGTTTTATTGATTCAATGGCATCAATGACTAAGATAACCAAATCGGTTGCTTGAACCCCCCTAGCTCTCATGGCTGCAAAAGCAGCATGACCAGGAGTGTCGATAAAAGTTAAAGGTCTAGTTTTGTGTTTTATTTGATAGGCTCCAATATGTTGAGTAATCCCGCCGGACTCATTATTGGCAACTTTTGTTTTTCTTAAAGCATCAAGAAGGGTGGTTTTGCCATGATCGATGTGACCCATGACGGTAATAACTGGCGGCCTATTTTTTTTCATCTAGTTTTTCCTGAATTTCTTGAACTGTTTTTGGGCCCAAACCTTTGATGTTTTTGAGATCTAAACTAGATGCTCCTTTAAGGTCTTTTATGGTGGTTTTTTTAGCCTGAATTAAAGCGTTTCTGGCCCGACTGGAAAGTTCCAACTTATCTATTTCATACTCAAGATCGTCTTTGGTGGCACTGACTTTTTTGCCTTTGGGGCCCATTAAATTAATTTTGTATCCGGTTAATTTAGCTGCCAGCCTGACATTTTGACCTTCTCTGCCTATAGCTAAAGATAGTTGATCTTCCGGAACAATGATGTCGGCAATTTTATCTTTTTCATTAATTTTTACTTTTAAGTTTTCAGCTGGTTGAAGAGAAGAGGCAATGAATTTAGAATTATCTTCAGAGAACTCAATGATGTCTATTTTTTCTCCACCGAGTTCATTAATAATAGCCTGAACCCTAACTCCTTTTTGGCCAACACATGAACCAACAGGGTCAACTCCGGCTTGAGTTGAAGCAACAGCGACCTTAGAACGATTGCCAGCTTCTCTGGCAATAGCTTTGATTTCCACAGCTTCTGAATTTACTTCTGGAACTTCTCTTTTAAATAAGCCTAAGACTAGTTCTTGATCGGCTCTGGAAACAATAATTTGTTGACCTCTAGCGGTTTCTCTAATATCTTTAATATAAAGGGTTAAGCGTTGATTTAGTCGATAGTGTTCGTCACGAGCCTGTTCTTCCGGAGGCATTAAACCTTGACCTCGACCGATATCACAAATAATAAACTTACCTTCAAATCTTAAAACCATACCATTAACCATAGAACCAACTCTATCACTATACTCATCAATAATAGCGTCTTTTTCTTCTTCTCTGATTTTTTGTAAAATCACTTGCTTGGCTGTTTGAGCAGCAATACGACCAAAATTTGGAGGAGTAACGTCTTTTTTGGGTTTATCTTCAATAATCTGAAAAATTTTGACTGATCCAGTAATTTCGTTTAGTTCAGCCTCAAATTCTAGTTCTTCGTCAACCTCATGATCTTTTTTATAGGCGGCAACTAAAGCTGATTTTATGGTTTTGATAACCGCTTCAATCGGAATACCTCTTTCCGAACAAATCTGATTTAAGGCCGAGGTAAATTCAGTTCTGGCAGATTTTGGAGTGATTGTTTTCATATTAATCAGCAGGCTATGAATAACTGCAAGTTATATTTAATAAAAAAGATGGGTTTCAATCCATCTCTAAGTTTGTAATTTATTTAACTAGGCATAGTTTATCATGAGAAATGGTCTAGGGCAAGAGACCTACAAGAGACCTGCGGGGGATTGGGTAAAGAGAGTGGGTTATTTTTTTAGTTTTTGGTTGAAGCGAGGGAGAATAAGGCGGTCAATGGTAAAGGGAGAGATTAGTGAGATGACTTCCAAAGTGAAAATGGAGAGTTCAAAAGCACTGGGGATTAGTCTAGTAATATAGTAAGCGCCGATGCCCAAGAGAGCCGCGCTTCTAAGATTATCTTTAAATAATTGTTTTTGAGTGGAAAAAATAATGTTTTCGGGAATATTTTGAGATCTGGCGATCCTGGCCTTTTTAAAAATTTTCGGGATATTAAGCCAAAGCACAACTATAAAAGCGCCAATAGCGGTAATGGCATTTAGAGTATAGTTGGGAACACTAACATCGCCTGAAAAAATTCTTAATTCCCAACCCTGAGGATAGTAACGAACCAAAATATAAGCTATTACAAAAAATAAAGTGAGAAACCCAGTAGAGTTTTTTAAGAAAGATTTTAAATAGTAGCTTAAAGTGGCAGTTTTAGGGTTAATTTTTTTTATGTCCGGAAGTCGATGATAGTATTTAATTAATTTACCGTGAAGTAATTTATAAATTAAGATTAAGCCCCAAATAATAAAAACCCAACCCCAACCATAATCCTTGGTAGTAATTGGAATAGGGTATGGCAATCTGAAGATTGGGTCTTTAATGGGATAAGCGGGGTATTTTGAAAAAGCAAAAAGTAAATTTGGATTAAGTTTTATTGTGTAAAAATCAGTTAAAAAAAGTTTACCAATGGAAATATAAGAAATAGTTTGGGTGAAGAAGTTAATAATGTACCAAAGAATGGTCGGGTCTCCTTTTTTTACAGATTGTTTGATTAAAAACTGTTGATGTTTTTGATTTTTAACACTTTCTACTTTAGATTCAAATTCTTTAATGTGAGTTGAAAGAACTAGGTTTATAATTCTGAAGGGAACCATAAAAAAAGTTTGGAAAATACCAAGGCCAATGACGGCAATCCACATGTGTTGGATGTAGTGATAGATAAAGAAAAGAATCGAGGCGTAAAATTTTACAGTAAGCCCAGAAAAAAATGCATAAATTAATAAGATTAAAAAAATTAAAGAAAAAAAAGTAGATGTTTTGGGGAGATTGGATGATTTATCCATACTTTAGGTAAGTGTATCAAACTTTTTTAAAGCCTGCTTTTGAGCTCGGGTAAGTTTTTGCGGAATTTTTATAATAAGACGAATATATTGATCTCCTCGACCAACTCCTCTTAAGTGAGGCATACCCTTGCCCTTAAGACGAATTAAAGTATTTGGTTGAGTACCTGAACGAACTTTAAGCTTAATATTTTTTCCGTCAACAGTTGGAACGCTGATAGTTCCACCAAGTGTAGCTTGGGCAAAAGTGATCTGATGATTAATAAAGATATCATGTCCTTCCCTCTTAAAGGTTTTATGTGGTTTGACTTCGATGCTGACAAAAAAATCATTAAACCTAATTCTGGTGCCGTCATCGGCTCCCGGAGGAATTTTTATTTTATATTCTTTACCTTGATGAATAAGATTTTTTTCAACTCCTTTAACAGCCTGGATAAAATCGATGGTAATACCATAACGAGGAATTTGTCTGGCTTGTCTAAAGGGTGAAGCTCCTCCACTAAAAAAAGATTCAAAAATTTCAAAAGGATCGGTAAATCCACCAAAATTAAAACCTCCGGTTCCTTGTCCACCAGTGGTGGAGTATGAGTAAGTAAATGGACTTTTAAATCCCCTTGATGGGTCAAAAGCAGCATGACCAAATTGATCATATTGTTTTTTCTTTTTAGGGTTTGAAAGAACCTCATAGCTTTCAGAGATTTCTTTAAACTTTTCGATGGCTTGTTTGCTTTTGTTTTTGTCTGGATGATATTTTAGGGCCAGCTTGCGATAAGCTTTTTTAATCTCAGCTGTTGAGGCATCCTTTTTAACCCCAAGGACTTCGTAAAAATCTCGCTTGGTAGTCATTAGTCTTCAATGACTTCGCCTTCTTGGGCTTGAGTTTTATCTTCAGATTTTTTATTTTTGTCTTTATTTTTGGTTGATTTTTTGCCTTTGGATTTTTTGGCAGCTTCTTGTTTTTGCTGGGCTTTATACATGGCAGCACCAACTTTTTGTAAAGATTCGGATAAATCTTTAGATTTAGCCTCCAGTTCATCTTTGTCAGCTTTTTCCAAGACACCTTTTAGGGATTTGATTTTTTCCTCAATGTCTTTTTTATCTTTTTTGTCGACTTTATCACCGGCATCTTTTAAAGTTTTTTCGGCGGTAAAGATTAAAGTGTCGGCTTGATTTTTAATTTCCACTTTTTCTTTTTTAAGTTTATCTACTGCTGCATGCTTTTCCGCCTCTTTAGTAATGTTTTCCACTTCTTCGTCGGACAATCCAGTAGAGCCTTTAATGGTTATTTTTTGCTCTTTGCCAGTGGCTTTGTCTTTAGCAGAAACATTTAAAATACCGTTAGCATCAATATCAAATTTAACTTCGATTTGAGGAACGCCACGAGGAGCCGGTGGGATTCCGTCCAAGATAAATCTTCCAAGAGATTTATTATCAGCAGCCATGGCTCTTTCTCCCTGAAGAACATTAATTTCCACGGAGGTTTGATTGGCGGCGGCTGTGGAAAAAGTTTGAGATTTTGAAGATGGAATAGTGGTATTTCTTTCGATTAACGGAGTAGAGACACTGCCTAGAGTTTCTAGTCCTAAAGTAAGAGGAGTTACATCTAAAAGCAAAACATCAGTAACATCACCCATTAAAACACCAGCTTGAATAGCGGCACCGATAGCAACTACTTCATCTGGATTAACGGATTTATTTGGCTCTTTACCAAAGAATTCTTTAACCACTTGCTGAATTTTAGGCATTCTGGTTTGACCACCAACTAAAATTATTTCATCAATGTCTTTTTTATCAAGTTTGGCGTCTTTAAGACAAGATTTAACCGGCTTCATGGTTTTTTCAATAAGATCATCTACTAATTTTTCCAAATCAGCTCGAGTTAATTTCATGGTTAAATGAAGGGGTTGCCCGTCTTTGCTTTGAGTAATAAATGGTTGATTAATTTCTGTTTCTCCTGAAGAGGAAAGTTCTATTTTGGCTTTTTCGGCCGCATCTTTGATTCTTTGTAAAGCTTGTTTGTCTGCTTTTAAGTCAATACCATGTTCTTTTTTAAACTTTTTAGCGATGTGGTCAATTATTTTTTGATCAAAATCATCTCCTCCAAGGTGAGTATTACCATTGGTGGCTTTAACTTCGTAGACGTTATCTCCCAGTTCTAAAATAGAAATGTCAAAAGTGCCACCGCCCAAATCATAAACAGCTATGGTTTCCACTTTTTTCTTTTCAAGGCCATAGGCTAAAGCGGCGGCAGTAGGTTCATTAATAATTCTTTCTACTTTAAGACCGGCAATTTCACCAGCTTGCTTGGTAGCTTGACGTTGAGCGTCGTTAAAATAAGCAGGAACAGTGATAACGGCTTTTTCAACTTTTTCTCCCAAGTAATCTTCGGCATCGGTTTTAGCTTTGGCAAGAATTTTGGCGGCAATTTCTTGTGGAGAATATTTTTTATTGTTAACTTCGACATTAGCAATATCATCTTTGCCCCTAACTACTTTATATGGAACCATATTAATAGTTTTTTGAGTATTTTTGTCTGAAATTTTTCTACCCATTAAACGCTTGACAGAGTAAACTGTGTTTTCCGGATTTAAAACCATTTGGCGTTTAGCAATATCGCCGACTAAATTTTTGACTGGTTCTACTATTGAAGGAATTAAATTATTACCTTCAGATGAGGGGATGATTTTAGGAGAGCCTCCCTCCATAACAGCAATGGCTGAATTAGTGGTTCCTAGATCGATTCCAATTATTTTTGACATATTTATTTGCCTCCTTGGCCAACTTTTACTTGAGCAGGGCGTAAAACTTTTTCATGGATAGTATAGCCCTTTTTGATAATTTCTATTATTTTGTTTTTTGGTCCTTTGATTAGTTCAACACAATCTGATGTTTTAGGATCAAACTCTTGATTTAAAACTTTTATTTCCTTAACTCCTTCTAAATCTAAAATTGATTTAAACTGATTGATGGCCAGTTTTAAGCCTTTATCTTTTAAATGTTGATCAGCTCTTTCAAGGTCATCTAAGACTGAAAGAAGTTTGTCAATTATAGATGAGATAGCAAATTTGACATAATCAGATTTATCTTTTTCTATTCTTTTTTTTAAGTTTTGATAGTCGGCTAAAGCTCTCTTTAATTGATTTTTAATAGGTGATTTTTTCATAATATTACCAATTTTTGGATATTTCTGTAACAAGTTCCCCAAAATATCTGATAGTAGGAATGACAGATGGATAATTTAATCGAGATGGTCCGATAATGCCAAGCGAGCCATTGATGTCTCCGGTTTTAAAGTCGGTAAAAACTAATCCCAAAGTTTGGAAAAAATCATTATTAAAATCTTCGCCGATTATTAAATGAATGGTTTCATCTCCGGTAACATGCGAAAATAAGTTACTTAATTTACTATATTCGTCGATCATAGAGAGAACTTCGCGAGTAACATCAATATCATAAAATTCAGGATTGTTTAAAATATTGGCATGACCAGCATGAAAAACATCCCCTTTATTAGTGTATGAAAGAGCCAAGCAATCGGTTTTATCAGCTAAAACTCGAGTAATTTCTTTTAAAAATTTATTAACTTCAAAGCGGTGGTCCCAAACTTTTTCTTTAACAGCTACTTCGTCGGCTACAGATAAGTCGTCTTCTTTGAGAAGTTCTCTGACATAATACTTTAAACCCATAGGTGTAGGAGTTCGTCCGGCTGAGGTATAGGGTTGGTTTAAAAATCCAGATTTGGTTAAAGTTACCATTTCATTTCTAATAGTAGCCGGAGAGATACCAAGATCATATTTTTTTTCAAGAGTAACACTACCAACCGGTTCGGCGGTTTCAGTATATTCAGTAATAATTGCTTTTAAAATTTGAGCTTGTCTATTTGAAAGTTGCATAATTAGCAGAAGGATAACACGACTGCTAATTAGTGTCAAGGATTGTTTTGGCAATAAACCTACAAGGAGAGTCCTTGAAGGCTTATACTTGAGGGTGTATACTGAATTTAATGCCTTCAAAAAATGCTTTAAAAATCTATAAAGAAGATTCTTATTATCATATTTATAATCGAGGAGTGGCTAAGGCAAATATTTTTAAAGACAAAAAGGATTATAAAGTTTTTCTTGATTATTTGAAAATATATTTATCTCCTGTCGACCTACAAGGAGAGTCCTTGAAGGTTTCACCATCAAGAGAATTGAAAAATTATTCAGATGAAATTATCTTGGTTGCTTATTGCTTAATGCCAAACCATTTTCACTTATTAATTCATCAAAAAAATAAGGATTCTATTAATTACTTTATGAGATCTTTGGCTACAAAATATTCAAGATATTTTAATACTAGATATGATAGGGTTGGCCCATTATTTCAAGGTGTTTATAAAGCTGTTAAGGTTGACAATGAAGATCAGTTGGTTTATTTGACTAAATATATTCATCGAAATCCTATTAATATCCTACCTACGAGGAGAGTCCTTGTAGGTTATAAATACTCTAGTTATGGAAATTACTTGGGATTATTTAAACAGGTCTGGGTAAAGCCAAATATGATTCTTGGATTGTTTTCTGCCTCTAATAAGTTATTTAGTTATAAAAGTTTTGTGGAAGAATTAGAAGAAGATTATAGTTCTATAAATAAAATTGTTCTTGATTAGCACCTACAAGGAGAGTCCTTGTAGGTGCTTGTAGGTTGAGTTATTTTTGGAGGATGGAGAGGAAGGCTTCTTGGGGTAAGTTGACTTTACCGATTTGCTTCATGCGTTTTTTACCTTTTTTCTGTTTAGATAAAAGTTTTTGTCTTCTGGTGGGGTCACCACCGTAAAGCTTGGCGGTAACATCTTTTCTAAAGGCTTTAATTGTTTCTCTGGCAAGAATTTTACCACCTAAGGCTATTTGGATAGGGGTTTCAAATTGCTGACGAGGAATTATTTCTTTTAATTTTGAGGCTAGTTTTTTAGCAGTAGATAAAGCTTTTTCTTTGACGATTAAAATTGATAGGGGTTCAATTGGTTGATGATTAAGAAGAACTTGAAGTTTAACAATTTTTGCCGGTTTAAATTCTAAAAATTCCCAGTCTAGGCTGGCAAAACCAGAAGAAACCGATTTTAGGGCTCCAAAGAAATTGCTGATTAATTCTTGAAGGGGTAAATTATAGATTAGTTTGACTTGATTGCCAAAAAATTCTTGGTTTTGAAGCTTGGCTCTTTTATTTTGACATAAATTCATTACTCCACCTAAGTATTTAGCGGGAACAAATATAACTAATTTGATAAAAGGTTCTTTAGTTTGATTAATTAAAGTGGGGTCTGGAAAGTTGGTTGGGCTTAAAATAGATATTTCTTGATTATTTTTCCTTAAAATAATTTTATATTTAACCGAAGGACTGGTGATAATTAATTCGAGTAAAAATTCTCTTTCTAAACGTTCCTGAATAATATCTGAGTGAAGCAACCCTTGAAAGCCTATTTTGTAACCACTGCCTAAAACAGAAGAGCTGACCGGAATATAAGAAAGACTTGAATCAGATAAACTTAGTTTTTCTAAAGCCTTGGTTAATTTAATAAAATCTTGAGAATTGATCGGATATAAATCCATAAAAACCATAGGTTGGGGTTCTATAAATCCGGAAAAGGGTTTTACTTTATTATCGGGTGGATTAATGGTAACAGTGTCACCTACCCTACAAAGGGAAATATCTTTTAATCCGGTTGCAAGATAACCGACTTCGCCTGAAAAAAGTTCTGTTCCCGGTTTCATTTGAGGTAAAAAATAACCAACTTCTTCCGGGCTAAAGGTGGCTTGGTTGGACATTAGCATAAGTTTATCTTGTTTTGAAATTTGGCCGGCAATCAAACGAACATAAGCAATAACACCTTTGTGAGAATGATAAAAAGAGTTAAAAACTAAAGCTTTAAGGGGTGCTTTGGTGTTAATTTTGGGAGAAGGAAGATGCTCTATTACCACTTTAATTAATTGAAGTACGCCTTGTCCTGTTTTAGCGGAGATCTGTAATATTTTGTTTTGGGAAAATCCAAAAGTTTTTTTGATTTCTTTTAAAGTTTTTTTGATCTCGGCATTAGGATGGTCAATTTTGTTGATAACCGGAATTATTTTTAGGTTGGCTTCAATAGCTTTATTCATATTTGCCATGGTTTGGGCTTGAATGCCTTGGGTGGCATCGACTAAAAGAATGGCTCCCTCACAAGCAGCCAGGGAGCGAGAAACTTCGTAAGAAAAGTCAACATGGCCGGGGGTATCAATTAAATTTAAAATGTAAGCCTGGTTGTTTAATTGGTACTTCATTCGAACCGGAGCCAATTTAATAGTAATTCCCCGCTCTCTTTCAATAGGATTTGAATCTAATAATCGATCTTTTCTATCTTTTGGTTTAACTGTGTTGGTAATTTCAAGGAATCGATCTGTTAAAGTGGTTTTACCATGATCAATATGACTAATGACACAGAAGTTTCTAATGTTGGGCTTATTCATAGAGAAGGTTTGGAATTATTTATTTGTGGAGGGGCGGGTTTTAGAGTTTTTTTGGTTTGAGATAAAACTTTGCTTAAATTTTTAGCTCTTTTTATTAAATCGATAAAATTATCAAGCTCTTTTATTTTAAAAAGTTTTGAGAAAAAAATATAAACAAATAGTCCAATGGTAGAAGTAATAATTACTAATATAATCAGGTTAAATGTTTTGGCGGTATTTAAAATATAGCGATCAAGAACCCTTAGGGGTATCCATAAAGAAACGCCAGTGATAATAGTAGCTGTGGACATTTTTATAAAAGGAAAAAGTAGGTCTTTTTTATTAACTCCCCCCAATCGTTTTGAAAGCAGTATTATCAAAAAACCACCATGGAAAAATGACGACAAAGAAATGGCTAAAGCCAATCCAAGAACATTTAATTTTAATGGATAGACAAAGAAAAAGCTTAAAAGCACATTAAAAATAACAGCTGAAGCTCCAATAAAAAGGGGAACTTTGGTATTACCAATAGCATAAAAGCCTCGAACTAAAATTTGAATGGCAGATTGAGCAAAAACAGATAAAGCAAAAAGAGCCACTACTTCACCGGTTAAAAGGGTGGCTTCCCAAGGAAAATTGCGAGCCCCAAAGGCAAGACGAACTATAGGTATTCTTAAAACTAAAAGCATCATGCCAGCAGGTAGACTTAAATATAGGGTTTGTTTAAGTGATGATAAGAACAGTTTTTTAAACTTTTCAAGTGATTTTGAATTATATTCTCTTGATAAAGTTGGGAGGGCAGCTTGACCAATAGTGGCTCCAAACAAACCAACCGGCAAAGCATTTAAGTGTTGGGCAAAGTAAAAGATTGATAAAGACCCTCTTGAAAGTGAGGTGGCAATAAAAACAGCTACGGTTAATTCTATTTGAGAAACAGCTAAAGCTAAAGTTCTGGGTAACATTAACCTGCCAATGCGACGGACTCCTGTATTTTTTATATTAATTGAAGGTTTAAAAACAAAACCGATTTTTTTAATTAAAGGCAGTTGAATGATTAAATGAAGAAAGGCTCCAATTAAAACTCCAAAGACCGGACCATATATACCAAAGCGCGAACTTAAAACTAAAATTCCAAAGATAATACCTAAATTGTAGGCAATTGGTGAAAGGGCCGGAATAATAAAATGTCGATGAGATTGAAGAATCCCGGTTAAAAAATTTGAAATTACAAAAGCTCCTTGAGCAAAAACCAATAACCTGGTGAGATTTGTCATTAAAGTAATCTCTGCCGGTGAAAATGAAGGGGCAATTAATTTACTTAAAGGTTTGGCAAAAGTAATTAAAACAACGGCAAAGACAAAAAATAAGATTATCCCTAAAGTAATGATGGTTGAAGCTAGGCTCCAAGCTTGATTTTTGTCTTTTACCAAATAATTGGTAAAAACGGGAATAAAGGCAGCAGAGAGGGCTCCAACGACTAAAAGTTGAAAAATCATATCCGGAAGCCTAAAGGCGGCAAAGTAGACATCAAGTTGCCAAGAGGTGTTAATTCCAAAAAATGTGCCAGCTAAGAATCTATCTCGAAGAAGCCCAAGTATCCTGGAGAAAAAAACCGCTACCATTAAAACAGAGGCAGCAGACAAAATATTATTTTGTCTCCTTAGTAATAAGCCTTTGCTATTTTTAAGAAAATTATTAACCATAACTTCAGGCGAGTATAACATGGGCCTTGATAGAGCTACAAGTAAAATGTTATGATACGGGCTATGCCAATAATTAAATCAGCAAAAAAAAAGTTAAAACAAGATAAATTTCGAACGATAGTTAATCTTGTTTATCGAAACAAAATTAAGAAGACTTTAAAAGAGGCTCGAGAGAAAAAAACAAAAAAATCTTTAAAATCTGTTTATAGTGCTTTAGACCGCGGAGTTAAAAAAAAAGTGATTCATAAAAATAAAGCGGCTCGATTAAAATCTAGGTTGTCAAAACTGGTAAAGAATAAGGTATAATGTCAGTTAATGGCTGCCCAAAAAAAACAAATTAATTTGCTCCCTAAGGATAAGTGGGAAGTTGGAATAGTCGGTAAACTGCTGAAGTGGGCTTTAAATATTGGACGCTATGTAGTGGTTTTTACAGAGTTGATTGTGATTTCCGCTTTTTTGTTTCGTTTTTCATTGGACAGAAAATTGACGGACCTTCGAAAAGAAATGAAACAGAAACAAGAAGTGGTAGTATTTTATGAAGATTTTGAAAGTAGTTTTAGAAAAATTCAGAAACAGTTAGAAAATATAAAAGAAACTAATGCTTCCAGCGTTGATGTTGAGTCGATATTGTTAAATATCAGTCAAATTACACCGATTGATACTGTTTATAGCAGGATTAATATTGTTGCGGAAGAAGTTTCTTTGGAGGGAGAAACTTTATCTGAAATTGGTTTGGCTACTTTGTTGGCAAAAGCTCAAGAAAATAAAAAATTCAGTGAAGTTGTTCTTGAAAGTGTAGCTTCGGCAACAGAAAAAAATCAAGTAATAAAATTTAGAATGACTTTAGGTTTATGAAATTTGGGAGCAGATTAAATACCAGCAGAGATTACAATAAATATATAAAAAGATTGCAACAATTGTCTTTAAATCCGGTGGCAAAAGTATCTGGAATTATCAGTTTAACAATTTTTACAGTGGCATTTTTTGGTATTTTTGCCATTTTACCGACTTTTAAAACAGTTGGTTCTTTGTCTAAAGAGATTAAAGATATTAAGGAAATTAATCAAAAACTTTCTTTAAAAATTAAGGCTCTGGGGAGTGCCGAAGATATTTATAGTCAAGTGGTAAATGATCTTGAGTTGGTTAATAAAATGCTACCTGAAACAGCAAGTTTTGATCGTTTGGTTTGGCAGATTGAATGGTTAGCGATGAATACCGAGATTGAATTATCATCAGCTAATTTTGGAGAATTCCAAATAGTAGGTCCGGAAATAATTGAAAATGATTTGGGTAAAATTGAAGTTGAGCTAACTTTAGTTGGTGGTTATTCACAAATAAAATATTTTGTTAAAAAATTAAATAGAATTGATAGATTGATTTCAATTAATGATGTTAGAATTGCCAATAAATCTTTTTTAAAAAAAGACAATGATGTTTCTGCCAACATTAAGTTTAATGCTTACTATTTAACTAGTGATATTAATAATTTATGATCAGTAAAATTTACGAAAATCAGTTAAAAAATCAATTATTTAAATTGTCTCTTATGACAATAATAACGGTAATTATCTGGATCGGATTTGCCACTTATGAAAGTTTATCTAAAAGTAAAATTGGTAAAACAACTCATTTACAAATTAAACCCTTGACGGCAAGTCTTGATTTTGACACAATAAAAGATATTAAAAGTCGGGAAAAAATTACCAAAGCAGACTGGGATTCTTTGGTTCCGCAACTGCCAATGAATTTGGTATTGCCTGATATACCGGGAACCGAATCCGGTCAAATTAATAATAATTTGACAGCCAGTAATAGCGGAGAATTGGAAAAGTAGCTAATTTATGAAAATGCCAGGATCAAAATTTCATTTTCCAACTGCATTGGGCTTGTTTATATTACTGGTGGCAGTCGGGGTGGGTTTATTTTTAGTTAAAACAAAAACCGGAGTTAAAATTGGAACAGATGAAAGCTTTATTCCCAAACAAGTAAGAATTACTAATGTAAATGAAACAGGGTTTACTGTTTCTTGGTTAACCAATGGCTCAATAAATGGATTGGTAAAATATGGTTCTGAATCTAATTCAATTAAACAAAGTGCTTTAGATGATCGAGATCAGATGACAGGAGAGTCAGGCAAGTTTGAAGTTCATTATGTAACGGTTAAAAATTTAAGTCCAAGTACTAATTACTTTTTTAAATTAGAATCCGGTAAAAAGCAATTTGATAATAATGGCAAACCTTTTGAGATAGTTACCGGAGCAGTTCTTGGAACTCCACCGGCGGCCGATCCGGTTTATGGAACAATTTTATCTAGTTCGGGTTCGGGAGCTGAAGGAGTAATTGTTTATCTTAATATGCCTAATGCAGCTCCAATGTCTGCTTTGGCTAAAACTAATGGTAATTGGGCTTTATCTTTATCTATGGCAAGAACTTCGGATTTAGGTAGTTATTTGGTTTACGATACCCAAGCCACAATGATTAATATTTTGGTTCAAGGTGGAAGTGTGGGTAATTCACCAGTAATTACCACTACCAGCAATGATAGTCCGGTGCCAGACATTACTTTAGGAAAATCTCATGATTTTAGAGATGTGGTAGATGAAAGTATAAATAATTTAGATGCTTCGACAGATGTTGATAGTGAGCCCAGCAATAGTGGTTTTGATTTAGCTCCGGTAGCTAGTGGTAGTGCAATGATTACAGAGTCTGGTGAAATAACTTTGGATAATCCAAGCTTTGAGGGTGAAATAATTAATGCCACTCAACCGGCTTTTATTGGAACCGGATTGCCGGGAACTGTTTTGTCGATAACTGTAAATTCTCAAAATGCTTATACCGGCTCTACTACTATTGATGAAGATGGTTCGTGGGAGTTTATTCCTTCCGAAGGACTAGAACCCGGAGAGCATGAGGTAACTGTAAATTATATTGATAGTGAAGGAGATGAAAAAACTTTGACTAGATCATTTTTGATTGCGGCGGCGGGAGAATCTGAAGTACCGGCAATTACGGCAACTGAGTCCGGAAGTGTGGGGTCGACTTTATCGGGAAGAACAGAACTACCATCAACTGAATCCGGAGTGCCTGATCCGGGGACGTGGGAGGTAACTTTAATGATGTTATTAACTGGCGTTGGTTTGGTTTTTGGTGGCGTAATTATTAAAAATAGGATATAACTATTTATATGGATAATGCCCTGCCGACCGGAACCAATAATAATAAGCAAACCGATGATACCCAAAATAAAGTTGATATTGCACCGGCTTCTCCTCCACCTGCACCACCACCTTTAGTTGAGCCGGAAAAACCAGAAGAAATTAAGGGTCCAAATCAAGTAAAAAAAATTGGGAAAAAGATTAAAAAAAATGGGTTAAAAATAGCCGGCGGTTTAATGATGTTTTTATTAGTGGCTGGAGGATTATTTGTTGGTAGAAATATAGTTCAAGAAAGACAGGTGATAGAAAAAGAGGCATATGATCCAGGAGCAAGACGTAGATGTTCTGATATATCTGACATTGATGATTGTGGTAATTTTTGTCATATAGTTGACGGATATGGGTGTAAAAAAATTAATGGAGAATGTAAGGCCTTTTTAGAACCAGCTTGTAAGAAAACACGAGATAATAGTTGTACAGATGAGGATTATACAAATAATACTTGTTGTAACAGCTTTTCGAGTGGTAAATGTGATGGTATTTCTGAAGGAAAACGAGGAGATTGCCCGTCAGGACAAGTTTGTAAGGCTTATGACCATAAATATGGTAATCCTACTTGTTCTTGTGCAAGCGGTATTCCGCCAGGTATGGATTGTGGATCTAAACCAGATCCATTGCCTGAGTTTGAAGAAACAGGAAGTATAGGCCCTTTTCCAAGAACTGGGAAATTGGTTGTATATCTTTATGGTGAAAACGGTTTAGGAGATGGTAAGTCTGGTTATGCTAGTGGTGTAGAAAAACTTAGATTTGATTATAATGGTGAAGTTACAGATGTTGAATTAAATGGTAGTTCAAAAGAAAAAGTGGTAACAGATATTGTAGTGCAACAAGGTGATTCTATAATTATTACAGATACTTTTGAGCATGATCAAAAAGCCGGGTGTGCCCCTGATCATAGTTTACCTCATCAAGGAATAGGTTGGATGCCTATTAATTCAGACAATACTTGTGGGACGGGATTACCAGGACCTCCACAAGGTGGAGTTCAAACTCCTTTTGATACCCCAAGTATACTAGCTGGAATAGAATGGGCCGAGAGTCTTGGCAATGAATTATTGGCTAAACAATGTTGGGCAGACTGGAGAGAGTGGCCGGGAGATTATGATTTTGAGGACTATTTTTTAATGTTTTCTTATGAACCGGCTGATGGTCCAGATAATCCATATTGCGAGGATTTAACTTATTCGGGAAATGAAGATTTTGGTGAAGAGCTTAGCTTTACTTGCGTTGGTAGTGGAGATTATTATCGTTTTAGGTATATGATTAATGGTGGCTCCCCCATTCTTATTAATCAAGACAATGTTAATGGCAACACCACTAGTATAAATTTAAATGAATATGGTGATTGGTTAGTTCAATGTAAGGTTTGTAATTCTAGTAATGTTTGTACTGTTTGGGGTGAGGCAAATGAAATAGCAAATTAATTATGATAAATAATACACAAAATAATTCTAAAGTTAGTTCAACCCCAATTACTCCCATTTCCCCTATTAATCCCAAAGTTGATAAAGGTGAGAAAAAATGGCTATTGTGGGGATTAGTTGGATTTACCGGAATCTTATTGATTACTGCTATTATCTTATTTATTCAACTTAAAAAACCAGTTAAACCAGAAACTCCAACAATAAAAGAAACAAGAACAGGGGAGAGTTGTGAAACGGGTGGATTTACTGATGATTTTTCAAATATTGATCTTTCTAAGTGGAGACCTGGAGGTGAGGGATTCCAACTTGGAGGTGGCGTAGATGCAGTAAATAACCAACTTCTCATTAATGTTCCATCAAAAGAAGGTTCTTTTGTTTCTACAAAACTACATACTACGGATAAAGTTATTATTGATGGAGATTTTGTGGAAGAAATAGATTTAATTTCTTTATCAAGTTCGACATCACAAAATGCCTCTTTCGGATTAGAATATTCAATTGCTCCTAATAAACCTTTTCGAATTGAAGTTTATAAAAATGGAGATATTCAAACATGGAGTTTTTTAACTGGATCAAGAGAAGAAGGAGAGGTAAAAAAGGTATATAATGGGCAAGTTGTTAAATTAAAAATTGAAAGAATTGGGTCAACTGTAAAATCTTATTATGATGCTGGTTCTGGATATAAACTACACAGTGAGTTTAATAATCAACCGGTTGGACCCGCAGTTTTTACTATATTTGCAACCTCTCTTCCAGAGACTTATCCAGAAGTGTCTGTTATTGCTGATAATTTTTCATTAAGTTGTCCTAGTGGATATGATCCTCCTGATGAAAATGTTTGTGAAGTGAGTTTTATCGTAGAAGAACCTACACCTACCCCAACACCTACACCAACCCCAACGCCTACACCTACACCTACACCTACCCCAACACCTACACCAACCCCAACGCCTACACCAGACCCTCTGATTTGTTTTGATAGATGTGATTACGATGGTGATTGCCAAAGTTCTTATAGGTGTATGGTTTATCCGGGAACAAATGATTTTCGTTGTTTAAACCCGGCATGCAGTGATGAAATGGACTGTATTTGTCCTCTTGTTCAGATTTCTCCATCCCCCACCCCAATAATCACTCAAGCTTCTCCATCCCCGAGAGTAACTCAACCGCAGTTGCCTGAAGCAGGAGTATCAACTCCGGCGGTATTTGGAGTATCAGTAGGATTGTTGTTAATGATATTGGGATTATTGTTTTAAAGGTTACTTCCAGGTAGGCAACCAAAACCAAAATTTAAGAAGATTGTTTGGAATGGGGATGGCAATATTAAGTGGATAAAAGAATAAAAAAGTGATAAAGGTTAAAGATAAAAAAGGGAAAATAAATTTTTTGTTTTGATAAAGGGTTTTGGCAATTATTAAACAAAGAGGGGGTAGGGCCGGCAAGTAATGATGTAGAAAAAGAATTCGAGGAGAAAAAATAAATGGGATAAAGAGAAAAAGGTAACTGATTAGAAGGAATGGCTTTACGGACCTTATACTGGTGGCTAAAGCCAGTAGTCCTCCCCAAAAGATAATTGGATTGCCAAGATTATAGATGTTGGAAATTTTATCGGCGTTATACTGAACATAAAACCAAACAGGTTTAATTAATAGGGGCCATTGCCAAGCAAAAGATTGATAGCTGTGGGTAGCAGTAAGACCGGTTTGATATAAATAAATTTGTTGGTGGAGAGCAAAAAAATCTTTTAAGGAGTATCTTAAAAAAAAGTATTGAGAGTAAGAAAGAAAATAAAT